>QZKK01000152.1 GCA_003599475.1 Desulfobacteraceae bacterium | reverse complement strand
ATAAAAATAATCAGAAAATATCGTTTGATTTAGTCCGGAAATCAACAAGAGCAGCCCCCGGGCGATATTTTTGTCAACCTTGTGATGCAGGGTCAAGAAGTGATAAAACTGCCGCAACGTCCAGACCCGTGATTTTCGTACATGGATGGAAGGGGCATTGAATTCGGCGACAAAGTCAACAAGATGCAAATAGTTGATTTTCTTTACTGAACCAATCGATTGGGCTTTAAGATACGCTTGGAGTTCGTTTAATCGAGCGGTCAATGCCTGGATGGAGCGGTCGGAAAAGTTCGCCAGGCGGCAATAGTCAAGAAACTCCTGGACAAGGCGATGAAGAATGGGCGGTCTCCTTCCATTTTGCCGCATCATGCTTTATCAGAAATGCCCTGTTTTCAAAACATTTTGCGCTAACTTCGGGGTTTGTGGGTTCGGCAGGAAGAACATGAGCATTTACGCGACATTGTGGAAGCTAAAATTCCCCAAGGAAGGCGATGAATACTTGGGGTGTGACTGGATTGAAGTCACTGCTCAAGGCGTCCATGCCCATATCGGCACTCCCACCAGAGGTCAAGGGTATGAGGATGGCGACCCATTCGCTGAGTTTCTTCCGCCGCCGGTAGAGACCGACGAGAATGGGGATGCCTCCTTCATGCGCGCGGTCGTCTTCATCACAGAGTACTCGATCAAGGGGACCACGCGAAGTGGACAAGAGTACGTGAACCCCCTTTTGGTTCTCACCGGCGATGAGTACGCAAACATCACTTTCGAGGAATTGCACACCCGACTCTGCGACGCCCTCCGGGGCAACCGTAATCCGGTCGTGATGGAGATCATAAATCCTGACGGCACGCACAAGATCATTAGAGACAAAAGAACGGACAGAGTGGAGCCGAACAAGGCGGCTAGAGGCGACGCTTAACAGCGCGCCTCAGCCGCAGTGTTCGCCCAATCTCATTTAGCTCTTGACTCTGGTTTTCTTGCGTCGTACCATATTGCGTACGAATTGGGAGGTTCAAAATGCCCACATTAACAGCGTCTGAAGCAAGAAAGCGTTTATATACCCTTGTGGACAATGTGGCCGAATCGCACGAGGCGGTACAGATCGTGGGGAAAAGGAACACCGCGATTCTCATCTCTGAAGAGGATTGGAATGCGATTCAAGAAACCCTATACCTCACGTCCATACCCGGCATGCGTGAATCCATAGGCGAGGGACTAAATACCCCTGTCGACGAATGCGATGAGGAGCTTGAATGGTGAGGTGGCGGCTGGTTTTCACCAAGCACGCAAAAAGAGATGCAAAAAAATTGACCCGATCCGGTTTGAAGGCTCAAGCCGAGCGAATCCTTAACATTCTCAGAGAAGACCCCTACCAGTCACCACCACCCTTCGAGAAGCTTATCGGAGACCTTTCCGGTGCATGCTCGCGGCGAATCAATATACAGCATCGCTTGGTTTATCAGATTCTGGATGACATCAAGACAGTAAAGGTCATCCGAATGTGGACTCATTATGAGTGAGAGAGTCCTTTGGCGAACAAAAGAACAAAATGATTGAGCAGATGCTTATTACCGTGGCGATTTGAAATATTTATTCATTGATGAATGTTCTGTTTGGTCAGGCTTGGTCATCTGATTCTTTCTTTTATCCGTTGCATCATTTCCTCATGCGATATGCCGTCTCCGCCCGCTGCCTCCAGCGATTCGGCCTCGGCAAGCTTTCGATACAGCTCCAGCATGCTCTGCAGGCGCTCGTAATGGGCCTGGCTCATCACCACCAAATCCCTCTTTCCCCTTTTTGTAATGAAAACCGGTTGATCTCCCATTGTGGCAAAGCTGCGATATCTGGTTTGCCCGGTTTCTGAGGTCGGAAATGGAACGTACAATCGGCATGGGTTTCCTCTCTTCCATGTTGCTGATAGAATATCATCCAATAAACGAGTATTTGTCAATTTTTCCAGGAAGGATTGGAATCCCATGAGCAAAACGGCTGTAAAATCTCTCCGAGATATCGTTTCTGCTCAAAAGAGCGGCCGGCCGATCGGGATCATGTCCGTCTGTTCGGCGAATCGATTCGTACTCGAGGCCGCCATGCGCCAGGCTATCGTAGACGGAACGATCCTCTGCATCGAGTCGACAGCAGCCCAGGTCAATCAGTTCGGCGGCTACACGGGAATGACTCCCAGAGAGTTTGCCGCCTTTGTCGGGCGAACCGCTGGGGAAATGAATTTTCCACAGGATCGGATCCTCCTCGGTGGGGACCACCTCGGCCCGGGTCCATGGCAAAAAGAACCTGCCGGTGAGGCGATGCGGAAGGGGTGCGATCTGATCCGCGAATATGTTGCGGCCGGCTATGAAAAGATTCACCTGGATGCCTCCATGCCCTGCATCGATGACAATGCAGACGGAATACCGATGCTGCAGGCAGAAGTGGCCGTAGAACGTTCTGCATTGCTTTGTGAGGCCGCCGAAGCGGCTGCTTCCCCTCTGCCGGATCAGGGCCCGGTTTATGTCATCGGCACAGACGTTCCTCCCCCCGGCGGCATGAGCGGGGCAGGCCATGATCTTTCGGTTTCAGAGATCGAAGATGTCGAATATACGATTGAGGCCACAAAAAAATCCTTCGATCTGCGGGACCTGGAGAAGGCATGGGCGCGCACGGTTGCGGTCGTCGTACAAGCCGGAGCCGATTTCGGCCCCCATACGGTTGTGGATTACGATCGAAACCGGGCGGAGAAGCTGACGGCATTTATCGAGGGAAACAGTCAGTTTGTCTACGAAGCGCACTCCACAGATTATCAGAGGCAATCGGCGTTGACCGAGATGGTCGAGGATCACTTTGCCGTTCTCAAAGTCGGGCCCGCGCTGACATTTTCTTTGAGGGAGGCGCTTACCGCGCTTGCTGCCATCGAGGAGGAATGGCTGGCAAACCGGCGCGGCATCCAGCGATCGATGCTGCGGCAGAGGATCGAAGAAACGATGCGGAAAGATCCGGTGCATTGGGTCAAATACCACCGAGGCGATGATCCGCATTTCCGCTTTGCCCCCTACTACAGCTACAGCGATCGGGTGCGATACTACTTAACCCGCCCCGGAATCGATCAATCCGTCAAGCGGCTCATCGCAAACCTCCGCCTCGACAGGATTCCTCTTCCTCTCATCAGCCAATATCTTCCGAAGCAGTACGACCTTGTCCGGGAGGGGAGGCTTTGCGGAGATCCCAAAGAGCTTATTTACAGCAAGATCATGGAGGTGACATCGCGCTACTCGGCGGCATGCAAGCCGGAAACAGGCAATGCGTTCTTTCTCTGTGAACGCTGAGTCCTCTATGGTAAAATCGATCGCAACAAATATTCAGGATATCGTCTGCCGGGAAAGGAAAGGGGAATCGCGTGTGCAGGAATATCAGGACTCTTTACAACTTCGAGCCGCCGGTGACGGAGGATGAGATCCAGGCGGCCGCTCTGCAGTTCGTGCGGAAGATCAGCGGGTTCACGAGACCCTCTGCTGCAAACGAAGAGGCGTTTCATCGGGCCGTCAGCGAAATTGCGGAAGCGTCTTCGAAATTGCTCGATTCGCTGGTAACGGCCGCTTCACCAAAAAACCGTGAGGCTGAAAAGGCAAAGGCCCGCGCTCGCGCGGCTCAAAGAATCGGCTGACTCTCAGAGGATCGCCATGAAATCCATCCGCCACACAAAATCCTTCGAAATGGATCTTCCCATCGCCGAGCTGTTTCCGTTGTTCAGTCCCGAAGGCGAGAAACATTGGGTTCCGGGCTGGGACTATGAAAATTTAATGGGAAAAACCGAACTTTCGGAAGACGATGTTTTCCTGACCAAAGCCCACGACCACGGGACAATCGAGGCGATTTGGATCGTAAAGAAGCACGATCCCGAATCCCATTTCGTGCAGTTTTACAAAATCGAACCGAAAGATAAAATCGGCGTTATCACAGTGAGCTGTACGGAGCTCGAAACATCGAAAACAAAGATTGAGGTGACCTACAAGTACCTTGCCCTATCGGCAACCGGAGAGAAATTTATTGCCGGATTCGACGAGGAGGCCTATGCGGCGTTTATCGGTGAATGGCAGAGTTTGCTGTCGAGTTATTTTGAATCCGAGATCCCCAGGCTCGATCCAAACGCGCTTTGACGGTCGAATTCGGGAACTGAAGTCGAACCCAGACACTCCGTCATTCCGGCGGAAGCCTGAATCCAGTTATTCCTGGGCCATCTTCGACTTCTACACCACCCCGGCTCGGGATAGTAGAACTTGACCAGCGTACTCGTATCCGCGAAAACAGATTCCAATTAGAAGCGCTCCTCTCTGGATTCCATGACGATTTGAGAGAGCGGTTGTTTTTTTATTTTCGTAATTCGGAGGTAGCGGTGCGGATTGGTATTCAAACCTGGGGCAGCGAAGGGGATATACGGCCGTTTCTGGCTCTCGGCCTGGGGTTGCAGCGGGCGGGCCACGAGGTCGAGGCTGTTGTAACTGATTTGGATCCGAAAGACTACTGCGGGCTGGGAAGCCGTATCGGACTGCGCATTACTCCGGTTGCCACACCGGTGATCGCTGATCCGACGGAGTGCGACCGCATTGGAATGCGTCTCCTGCTGGCACAGAATTTCATCGCCCAGGAACGAATCATGATCAAGCATTTGTTCGACCCTTTCATTCCGGCAATGCTGGATGAAGCGCAACGGCTCACACAAGAATGCGATCTGGTCATTGGCCACAATTATCACCATCCGCTTCGGATGGCTGCAGAGATGAGGGCGGTGCCGGAGGTAAGCGTCAACCTCTATAATTTTGGTTTGATCCCGTCGCACCATTTCTCCCCGATAAGCTTCCCAAAACTGGGGCCTCTCTTCACCCCTCTTTTCTGGCGGCTTAACAAACTTATTTTCGACAAGCTGTTTCTTGCCTCGGTTAATCGTCTCCGGGCCGAGCATCGGTTGTCGCCCCTTCGCGACATGATCGGGGAGGCGTGGTCATCCCGCGTTTTAAATCTCGCGGCAGTCAGCAAGGAGCTTTTCACACGTCCACCTGACTGGGACCCACGACATCAGGTGTGTGGATTTTTATCGATGCCATACGACAGCCTACGGCCGATTCCGACGGAGTTGGAGGTCTTCCTCTCAGCGGGCCCTCCTCCGGTATACTTCGGATTCGGCAGCATGACGGCGAACAGCAATCATTTCCTGCGGAGTGAGGCGGTCGTTTTGCTGGATACGGTGCGAGATCTGGGCTGTCGGGCCATTATCCAGATTGATGCTGCAAAGGCAGGCGGACTTCCGCATTCTGCAGATGTCATATGGGTCCCATCCTCCCCCCACGCCGCCGTTTTTCCCCGCTGTGCCGCTGTCGTTCATCATGGCGGCGCAGGTACGACTCAGTCTGTTCTCATCGCCGGTGTTCCCTCTGTCGTTGTCCCCCATATCTCTGATCAATTCTTATGGGCAGAAAAACTGCATCGCCGTGGTTTGGCACCCAAACCGCTAAATTTCCGTGCCGCTACGGCGAAGAAGCTTGCAGGGCGGGTTCGGGAGGTGCTGGGCTCGCCTGCCATGCGTGAGCGGGCAAGGGAAGTGAGGAAGAGGGTAGAGAGGGAGGATGGCGTTGGGCGTGCAGTGGAGCTGATCGAGGAACTGGCGATCAATATCCGAAAAAAAAGATAGGGAAATCCCCTTTTCCCGTGCAGAAGCAATGAGAAACTTTTCAGAATCCTTCACGCTCCCTTCCTTCATTCCGGAACCTTATCGTGGAAAACCTTTTCAGGAGCGAGCTTCAGAAATAGAATTTTAGAGCCCCTCGACGCCGAATATCGAGCGTTAGGCAGTGAAAAGAGCCGCCGAATGGGTTGAGATGCATGATCACAGGCGATCGGCTCGAATCCGCAGCTCTTCAGCGCCCGGTTGGTCGGGGTTTGGGATGTCAGAACCTTTGATTCCCTTTGCCATTTTGCAGAAACCCCTCATGAAAGCGAACCCCGAGACGATCGCAGATTCCGATGGCCTTGGCCCCGTGAAAAATTTCCACCGAGGCGACTGCAAATGTTTCCGGGGTGGCGGCAATCTGCTGGATTTGGAGGCGGAATCGGATCCGGATGAATTGGGGTTTGATCTCCTCTCGGAATTTCACAGTCGAGGTGATCCCTTTCAAAAAATCGACCCGCACCCGGGTAAATCGGGTATGCAGACCCAGGTAGAACATATAGAAGAAAAGAACCTGGTTGCACCCTTCCACCAGCATGGTACCCGGAAGCACCGGGTCGTTTTTGAAATGCGCCGCAAAAACCCAGTGATCGGGGGTGATATCTTTTTCACCGACGATTTCTCCAAGCCCCCATCGACCTCCCAAACGATCGACGGAAACCACTCGATCCAGCATTTTCAACCGAGGCACACCCAGCAGCCCCGGGTTTTGCCGGAAATATTCCGAGCCGAAGCAGGAAGCGAAATCACCCTCCTGCAGGGCATCGATCTCCTGGTCCTGAAACGATGTTTTCAAACAGTGCAATAACGGTGAAAACACCAGACCGGGGACTTCTTCACCGGCTTCCTTTTCACGAACCGGCCACCCGCGGACTTTCTCCTGATCCTGCGGTGAGAAGAAGCCGGCATTGGCCTCGATCTTGAAAATCTCCCGGCGGTCGACACGGCAGTGGAAATCATAAAAAATCAATAGATTCCTACCGCTTCTCAGGAAGGAACGGATGTTCGCTTTTGCTGAGAGGGTATCTCCGGGCAGCGGAGCGGACCCGAAGAAGGTGACGGTGCTGTCCAGGGCACGGTAACGCCATTTTCCTCCAAATAGACGATCGCAGCCGATGTAGCTGAGCGCCAGAATGAGGCCGTGAGAGGATTCGAAAGAGACGATTCCCGGAACTCTGCCGTCTGTAATGTACCAGGCGTCGCGGGGGATATCGTACTCCCACTCGATGCTGCACGGCTCTAATCGCCCCGGCATGGCACTCATACGGGTCACTCTGCTTACGAACTGGAAAGGAGGAAGCGGCAAACGGGCGCGGACCGGAAAGCGGTCGATATCCTGGTACTCCGGACCGAGGACCGCCGAGAGCCTTCCTTCTGTCATCTCGAGGATCTGGGGGGTGTCCCAGACAAGCTCTGTTTTCGCGTTCGATTCCCCGCGGCGGGACTCTCCTTCTCTTCTCATCATGCTCGTTTGTAAAGCTGTGGATTCCCATGGCTCCCGCTCCAAAATCGAGCGCAGATCGTCCTGGAATACCTGCTTGATCTTGGAGTAGGTGAGCTGCGTTTCGGCATTGCGCCGCAGGGCCCTTTCGATATACCGGTCGATCGGGCACGCGGTTTTCGGACTCTTTGCTGCCGAAGCCGGGGGAGAAGGAAAATGTTTTCGATGCGTTTCCTGCAGGATAAACTCCCCCATCGGCATCCAGCCGTTTACCAGGCGCTTGCGCAACCGGTTGTTCTCTTCGTCCGGCCTTATCGCCGGGGATGCCGCCTTTTCGATCTTCCGCTGTTCTCGGGTCGGCTCCTCCAGGATGACATGCACATAAGAGCCGTCCAGACCGATTCCGTTGACTGCAGCCATGCGGGCCGGACCCGGCCACAAACGGGACTTCCCGAGGGTATGGAAAGCATTTTTCGGATCGAGCTCCGGGTATTTCGGTCCGCTCAGGCCCGGGATTCCGGGGAGATATTCATGGTAGAGGCAAAGGGCGGCTTTGATCAGAGCGGCGGCTCCGGAGGCGGTGAAGGTGTGGCCGATGTTTGCCTTGACCGACCCGATCGTCCGGCCGGATTCCTCCGGCTCTTGACGGTAAGCGCGAGAAAGCCCGATAAGTTCGGCCCGGTCCTCCGGTTCGATTCCGCCGGCGTTGGCTTCGATATACCCGATTTGCCCGGGCGATATCCCGGCTTCCTGAAAAGCCCGGGTGCATGCGCAGGAGACGGATTCAGGCTCCGGGGCAAGCTCCAACCCGGCGGGGCCGCTCTGCTGCACGATTTTCAGCGCCCGGATTCGGGCATAGATCCGGTTTTCATTACAATCCCTTTCTCTTTTCAGGACGAGCGCTCCGGCTCCCTCTCCGATGCTCCAGCCGGAGCTTGCCGCGTCGAATGCGAAACCCTGATTCTTACCGGCGGCTTTATGCCGGCGGCTGTGCCACAGTACATGCTCCCAGCCGCCCGAAAGATCGATGGCGCCGAGAAGCACGGCTTCGATTTCCGGATCGAAGGTGAGCAGGAAGCGGGCCACCTGCAGTGCTTTGTAGGCGGAATTTTCCTGTGAAGAAATCAGCAGCGAAGGCCCGGTAAAATTCCATGCCGCCGAAATACGGCTTGCGGCCAGATTGCCGATACCTCCCGTGGTCCCCTCCAGCGTAGGGTCTGGACAAATGGCGCCTTTGGCGGCCGATTCCAATGAAACCATTTGATCGGGTGAAAGATCGATCCCGTGCCGGCGCAATCCCCGCCGCAGGTACAGGGGGAGCTCTAGACGAGTCAGGCGGCGGTGATTGGCCCAATCCATTTTCGTACCGATGACCACGGCGATGTTCCGGCCGGCCTCTGTCATGGAGAAGCCGGCATCCTGCAAGGCACGGTCGGCAACGTGCAGCATCAAAAGATGGTTGAAGAGCTGCGCGTTTGCTTCCTGGGGAGGGACCTTGAATCGAAGACAGTCAAGATCGAATGCGTCACAATAGCTGCCCGGAGGGGCCTGGCCTTCCCGGAGCCCGAACTCTTGTTCCAGGACCGTTCGATTCCGCTCTCCCCCGATCCATCTTTCGGAGCGCAGAGGTTGAAAATTTTGCCGGCCGTGGTAGATGGCGTCGTTGAGTGCATCCAGGCCTTCGAGATTCCCCCAGCGGCAGTGCATTCCCACGATGGCAGTCATCCCGCTTTCAAGCGGTTGCATCGAGGGAACCGACCGGCTTTGAGCGTTTTTTTCCGGCGGACCGGTCAGAACCATGTGGGCGTTGACCCCTCCAAAACCGAATGCATCGATTCCCGCGATTTTCCCGCCCCCCCGGCAGGGCCATTCGCAAGGCTCCCGTACGATCTGTTTCTCCGTAAACCTTGCACCCGGCAAACGGATCGGGTCTTCCGCTCCGATCGTGGCCGGTATGATTCCCCGACTCATGCTGATGACCACCTTGAGGATGCCGGCCATGGCGGCCACCGTCAGCGTATGGCCGATATTGGCTTTGTTTCCGCCCAACAGCGGAAGAAAAGGGGTATCTGCGAAGAATCGTTCTAGGGTGGAAAGCTCGGTTTCATCTCCCAGCGGGGTTCCGGTCGCATGGCACTCGATGTAATCGACCTGCCGGATCCTTCCCCTGTAGGCTCTCTCCAATGCCAGAATCTGGCCCGGGCCGGAAGGCACCAGGATATGCTTTCCCCTGCCGTCGTTTGAAAGCCCGATGCTCTCCACAACGGCATGGATGCGGTCGCCGTCGCGCAGGGCATCCATGAGACGCTTCAAAACGAGAAACCCCGTGCCTTCTCCGATCTTCATCCCCTGAGAGGACCGGTCAAAGGGGAGGGACTGCGCCTGAGCCGGAGGAAAAGCCCGAAGCACATTGAAACCATTTATCACGTACAGGTAATCGGGGCAGCATACCGCGCCTGCGATCATCATGTCGGCATGCCCGCTCAGAAGATGATAAGCGGCCAATTGGACCACATGGATCGAGGTGGCGCAGGCGGCATCCACCTCATAACAGGGGCCTCGAAGACCGAGCGCCTGTGCGGCGATTCTTGCAGGCAACCCGGCCGTCCAAGCGTTTTCCTCGGACAACTTTTCGGGCCGCGGTTCGGCCAGAGAAAAATCGTTCCGGTGCAACAGCTTTTGCAGATGCGGCTCCAGAGCGATATGATGGATCCGGGAAAAAATCTGTTTGGACGAAAGCGTCGGAAAGGTCGGGTTCCCCAGGATGATGCCGCACCGGTCGAGCTCTTCATGTCGGTTTCGGTAGCCGCTGTCTTCAATCGCCTGCCCGGCGGCGTAAATCGGCCACTGACAGATCCGGTCCAGACTTTCCAGCGCCGAAGGCTCCAGATGATATCCCCGGGGATTGAATCGGAAATTGCGGATATACCCGTTTTTGTGGTAGCCGATCTTGTCCGGGACATCCGGGTGCGGGTGGAAATAGAAGTCCGGATCGACGCCAAGCTCCTTTTCGGTTAAAGGCGTTGTAACGTCGCGACCCTCCATCAGAAGGTTATAAAACGCATCCGGGCTGTCCGCTTCCGGAAACAGACACCCCATACCGATGATGGCGATTTTAGTCATCGTTGAAATCGTTGCACGTTGAAATCGTTAAGAATAAATTCCAAGCATCAAGCAACAAATTCCAAACAATATCCAGTTCTCAATATTCAATAATCAAAGAAATACTTCCGCAGGAGGATTTGGATTGTTTGAATTTTTCTTCATTTAAATATTTATCTTATTGTTTGAAATTTGATGCTTGTGATTTGGTGCTTGCTCTTCCCTCTGTCCTCCGATTTCCGATTTCCGACCTCCGACTTCCGGCTCTTCGAAACTGCTCATGGAGACGCCCGGAGACTGTCAAGCACACATCGGTCCACCGCATATGGATTTTCCCCTCCTCGTTATGGACGGTCATATCCACCCGCAGACGATATTCGGCCTGGGATTGAATCCGGGTCGAGACATAGAACTCTTCTCCGAAGCCGATCGGATGGAATTGCTCGATCCGGCCGATCGAGGCCGGCAGGCAGCCTGCCTTCAGGAAATCTCCGGACCAGAGGAGAATGCTTTGCAGATGAACATCTGCGATGTATGGATTGAAGGAGCCGGCCTTGAACTGCCCCTGGTTGGCGTCATCGATCGGAGGCAGGCAGCCGGATACGGTGATGTGGCGGGGGCCGATATTGCACACCTGCCGCACCCCCTGGAAGCTTTTGCCGTGGAATAGGGGAACCCCGGCATAGTATTCTTCAGGGGGCCTTCCGTCGCGGGTGATGTCCATTTCTGCATAGATCGGCATGGCCTCCGCGATTTCAGGGTCCGAAAGGACGATTTCTGCGCTGTAATGATGTACGGGCTGTTTACCGTTTCTGCTGAAGATCTTGACTGCCAGTTTTCTCTGCGGGTCGATTGAGATTCCTGCCGGTTCGATCCCCACGATATAGTCTTTCGGTCCGGTTTCCTCGAATACGATCCCCTTCAGGACTTTAAATTTCTTGAGCTCGCGGAACCGATGGCCCGGAAGCAGCGTTTCGCAGGTTTCGATCATCCACTGGGCGGCGCAGGTCGCGGGCAGGACCGGACGGGAGTCGATGACATGATCGTAAAGAAATGGGTTGGCCTCAAGAAGCAGGCTTCGCTGGACCCGGGTGGCATGAATTTCCTCCCGCTCGAAGAGAGGAGGGGCCGGGAGTTTGCCCCAGGCGATCGTCTGCGGTTCGACTTTCTCCTGGAAAAGCGATACGCACATCCGGCTTCCCGCAGCGGCCGGAATCAGCTCGAAACCCTTTTCCCGGTAGACCTTTCGCAGCGAAGGGGTGACCATTCCATGCTCCCAGGGACCCCAGTTGACAGCGGTGACCATTTTTTCCGGAGCCAGCAAACGGCAGCATCGGGCGAATTTATCGAGCAGGGCATTGGCCATGGCGTAGTCGGTTTGTCCCGCGTTTCCCGAAACAGAGACCACCGAAGAAAAGAGCACGATGGCGCGCAACCGATCTGAATCGAGGCACTCCAGTAGATTTTTCAGCCCCAGGACCTTGGATTCGAAGACCCGGTCGAAGTCCTGGGCCGTTTTCTTTTCGATCATCTTATCGGCCAGGTTTCCCGCCCCGTGGATGAGCATGTCGATCTCTCCGAATCTTTCCCGCGCCCGCACAAGCACCCGGTGCAGGCTCTCCTTATCGGTGACATCCACAGGAAAATAGATCGCCTCCCCCCCGTTTTGCTCGATTCTTTGCAGCGTGCGCCGGATTTCGCGTCCGGCAAGAACGGGGCGAAGAAGCTTTTCCACCTCGACCGGCGTCGCTCGCTTTTTTTGATCCTTCAACCGGGAGAGGATCCTTTCTTTAAGACCCGCTTCCTCTAGACATGTCCGGGCCCATTCCGGTTCGTCTTCCGCCGCTTCCGTGCGGCCCAGCAGGACAAACCTGGAATGGAATGCCTCCGCCATGGCGGTCACGCATTCGGCGGTGATTCCCCGAGCACCTCCGCTGACCAGAAAGACCGTCTCCGAATCCGGCAGAAAGTCTGGTTTTTCCGGAAGCGTTTCGGTTTCCACGGCCTCGAGCGTCCAACGATTCCCTTCTGCGTCATAGCCGGTCTCGAAAAGATCCGCACGTGGATCGGAAAGCTCTTTTACAATCATTTCTGCCGCAGTTTCGGCGGGTACTTCGGGGGCGATGTCCAGAAACCGGCAAAAGGAATCCGGCCACTCCCGGGCAAGAGACCGGATCAGACCGGAGAGGCATCCGCCGAAGATGGTAAAAGGCTTCCGCCCGCTTACCCCGAGCGCTCCGTCCATGCGGGAAACCGCAATGAAAGAACGGCGGATGCACTCGTTCTTGCCGGCCATGGACTGCTGCAGATGCTTGGCCATCCAGAAAGGGATCCGGATGGCCATGCTTTCTTCCTTCCGGAACAAATCGGTAAAGGAGGAAGCCGCCGAATCGTCGAAGGGATGAATATAAATAAAACCGGATATCGGACCGTACTTTTTCCGGATTCCTTCCAGGGCCGCATTGCATTGCTTCTCGCTGCAGCCGGCAAGAGAGATCCGGTTTTTGGTATGCATCTCTTGACCGCCGTAATCGACAAGCGCTTCGGGGAAGCGCAGAACCACCGTTTTGCCCCCCTGTTTTTCGATTTCTCCAGCCAGCTTCCTTCCGACCGAACTGCCCTCGTCCATGACCACCCAAAGAGGAGTATCCCCAAAGGTGGAAAGGATCCGGTCCGGCTCAGCCAGATTTTTTTTCTGGATGGATCGGCTTTGCTTCTTTGGTGTTGGGGTAGCTTCGGCCGCATTGCCGGCAGTACTCAGCACCACTTTCCGGGATAATGAAAAAGCTTTGGATGATGCGGTCTGCGGCACCGGATCGATTTTCTTCAGCCCCTCTGAACCGCTCGTCTCCTGCCGGGAAGCTGCAGGAGGGGCGTCTTTAGAGAAGGAAACCGGTTGAATCCGACCGACAGGCTCTGCGGCAAGATGCTCGCAGAGATGCCGTTCGATTTCTCCCAGGGTATGGAGATGCTCAAGCTCGTTTACGTCCACCTTGAGAGCGGGGAATTCCTCCTCCATGGCCGAGATGATATCCAGCCAGTGAACGACATCCAGACCGACATCATCGAGATCGGTTTCTGCGGTGAGCGCCTCCGGAGGGTATCCGTTTTTTTCCAGAATCAGGGCCCGAAGACGGCCGACGATGCGGGAGACTCCGGCGGAATCGGTAGGGCCCGGTTTTTCTCCTGCCGGAACTGCGGCTGCGGGCGGTCCATTTTCAGGAATTCGGGAAGAGGCTTCGCCTTGGAAGTATTGCTCCAGAAAAGATGCGATTTCGCGGAGCGTACGCAGCTCGCCCACGGCTTCAAGCTCCATGGGCATCTCGGGGAAGGCTTCCTTCATGGCCCCGAGAATCTCGAGCCGTTTGATCGAATCGACTCCCATGTCCGCTTCAAGGTCCATGTCGATTTCGAGCACTTCCTTTGGGTATCCGGTCTTGTCGCTGACGATGTCCCGCAGTTTCTCTATGATTTGGTTTACATCGACAGGAGCAGCGGCCGTGATTTTCGAACCGTCGGATGAGGGAACCGGAGAAGTCCGGGGGATTGCAGAATAGGGATTCGAGTCGTCAGGCATCTCCTCCGGGGGGATACGCAAAGGAATGCGCTGGCTCTCAGGGATCGCGGGAGGGGGCTCCGGCAGAAGAGATTCCGAAGCGGCTTTCTTCGTACCGGGGCTTTCCGGGCGAATTCTGATATCGGGGGACAGATGCCGCCCGTCCGGATAACGGCTCAAGGCGTTTAACAGCTTGAGCTGGTTTTCCAGATAACGATCGTGGTTGTCGTGGTATCGCTGCTGGTTTTTATCCAGAAGCTGGAGGGCTGCGGTAAAACTGTCGAGAATCTTGTCCAGATGCGGCCCGGGCGGAATTTTTTCGATCATGGCATACTGCTTTTCCATGTACCCGGAGAGCAGATCGATGTAGCCGGCCTGGTTTTCATGAAACTGCTGCTGCAGCCGATCCAGACGCTCCTGCCATTTGAGCCGGCCGGCAATCGCATCGTCCGGCTCGGCAGCGGTCATGACCGGGTGCGTTTCGGTGTCGGATGGAGGTGGAACGGGTCTTTTCATGGTTTCCTTCTGTGACGACTCGGAAGCTTCCTTTTGCAATGCCCGATCTCTGCGGGCTCTGGTGGATGGATTCAGATAACGGAACCCGTTGATGGTCATCTTGGGTAGCTCGTTTTTCATCGGTTGACAGGGGGAAGCGCTTTGCACCGGGGCATCTTCCACCCGGGGAGAGCGCGCGTTGCAGGCGGAGTATTCTTCCAGAACGGTATGAAAATTCGCCCCGCCGAAGCCGAAAGAGCTGACCGCCCCTCTCCGGGGGGACTTTCCTTCGGGGCATGCCCAGGATTTTGGCTCGGTAATGAGATAAAACGGCGCATCCGCTGCCGCGATTGCGGGATTCGGATTTTCGATGTGCAGGGTGGGGGGGAGCATCTGATGATAGAGCGCCAGGGCCACCTTGAGCATTCCGGCTGCGCCGGCGGCCGCCCGGAGATGTCCGATCTGCGACTTCACACTTCCCAGGGCGATGGAGCGTGGAGGGGCATCCTTGAAAAACTCCATCATCGACAAGATCTCGCAGGCGTCTCCTGCAAGGGTCCCGGTGCCGTGGCCTTCGAGGAGCTGGATATCGCCCGGCGTGAGTCCGGCTTTTTCATAGCAGCGGCGGAGTGCGGAGAGCTGTCCCTTCACATCGGGATTGTAGATGCTGTTTGCCCGCCCGTCGCTTGCAGCACCGATTCCCCGGATGACCGCATAGATTCTGTCTGCGTCTCTTTCCGCATCCTTCAGACGCTTCAGGACCATCATCCCGACGCCCGCACCGAGAAGCATCCCGTCGGAATCCGCGTCGTAGGGCCGGCAGATCCCCTTTGCCGACAATGCCCGGGTCTTGCTGAAGCACATAAAAGACATCACGTCGTTTTCCGCCTGAACGCCTCCGGCAAGAACCGCATCGCAGTTTCCCTCCGAAAGCTGACCGATCGCCATTTGGATCGCTCCCAGACTGCTGGCGCATGCGGCATCCACCGTGCAGTTGATTCCCCCCAGGTCGAACCGGTTGGCGATCCGGCCTGCCACCACATTGCCTAAAAACCCGGGAAAGCAGTCCTCGTTCCATTCGATATAGAGCGCCCTCAGCTTTTCGACGATTTCAGAGGCCTTCGGTTCGGGGATTCCGGAATTTTCCAGCACACGGCGCCAGTTCGGGTAATCCAGCCGGGCGGCCAGTTGAAAAGAGGTGTCTCCAAAGCCGGCCACCCCCAGAATCACCCCCGTCCGGCTGCGCAGAGGGGCGTTTCTTCCGTTTGAGAGTAAACCTGCATCCTGCAGGGTGTCTCGGGCCGCGACCAGTGCCAGGAGCTGCACCTGACTGATCGATTCCATGGCCTTCGGGGGGATGCCGAATGCCGCCGGGTCGAACTCCAATTCAGGCAGATAGCCCGCTTTTTTGGCATAGGTCTTATCCCGGGCGAGCGGGTCCGGATCGAAGTAATCGTCTTTTCTGAAATCGCCATCGAAGTCGAAGGAATCCGGCAGCTCCCGGATGCAGTCCTTCTTCGACAGGATATTACTCCAGAATTCCTGAAGATTTTTCGCTTCCGGGAACATGCCCCCCATACCCACGATGGCAATTGGCTCGGTCTTTCGAGAGGTTTTTCTTTTATCGGTCGTGTTCATTTCGCTATTTTTCTATTCAACAAATATGCCATCTGGTTTTCATCGGATTTCGGCCAGAGGCCTTTGATTCGCCGGGGAAGGCAGATAGGCGTTTTCGATACAGAAGTTTAGATACCTGGCGAGCAGGTTGTAATCGGCGGGAGCACAAACGATGCCTGCGGGTGCAAGCAGACGCTCGGCCTGGAGGATACAGATCCGGGCCGATTCCACCCGACCCGGAAGCAAAGGGAGGCCTGCGATCATGCGGGTAAACAGCGATCGATAGATTTTCCCCCGGAGCCACACCCGGTTTTTGACAAAGAGCCCGCTGTATTCTTTACAGGGAACGATCCGCAGCGCATATCCGCATTCCACCAGCAGATTCATGATGCGATAGAAACAGTCCTGTTCTGAATTTACGATATGAAAGGTCGATCCCTGTGCATCCGGATGCAGAGCCAGAAAAAGGGCAGCCCTGGCCGCGTAGTCCACCGGGGCGATATAGCAGCGGTCTTCAAAATAGGGGGCAATCCCTGTCTCTATCACCGTTTTGAAGATGTCGTAATAGATATTGATGGTGCCGGAGCCATCGAGGGGATATGCACCACTTCGGCTGTCTCCCAGGATGTCTCCGAGACGCAGGATAACCCAGCGCAATCCCTTGGCGCCCGCCCGGCGGATCCTCAGCTCCGCCTCGTATTTGGTCCTGGGATAATGGGATTCCGGAAATTTCTGCCCGATATCGGTCGAATCTTCTGAAAAGACATAATCCTTCTGGTAAACTTTATCCCCGATCACCCCGAAAGTGGAGCCGTATGCCAGGAGGCTGCCGCCGCGAAGGCAGAAATCGATCACGTGATCGGTTCCTTCGACGTTTACGGCGGAAAGCTTGGTATAAGATGAAATCAGGCTGAGGTCTGCCGCCATGTGGATGACAAGCCCGGAGGTGTGTGCCAGGGAATCGTAGGTCTCGTTATCCAGCCCGAAGCGCTCGAGCGCGATATCCCCCAAAACCGGATGTATGCGTTTCTGGCAGGTCCGGTACTCTTGCTCCGGCATTCCATAGGTCTTCAACATGCCGGCAAGGCGCGTTCGGGCATGCATTCGGTCTTTGGCCCTCACCAGGCAATGGCAATCCGATCCGGTATAGCGGAGGATTTCCATCAGAATCCGTCCGCCCACCACGCCTGTCGCTCCGGTGAGGAAGATATTTCCGGGAATGGCTGGTCGGTCTGCGATCGCGTTCACTTTCAGCTCCTCACAGCTCCTGGATACCTTCGACCCCGGCGACATGGATTCCTCCATCGATTTCGATCACCGTCCCCTGAATGTAATTTGTCCTGCAGGTGGCCAGAAAGACGACCAGCTCACCGACATCATCAGGATCGCCGAAACGCCGGACCGGGACTTGTTGGAGCATGAGCTTCTGCGCCTGGACGCGGGGAAGGTTTTCCTGTTCCGTCATCGAAGTCTGAAATATTCCGGGGGCAATGACATTGACATTGATCCCGAAGGGAGAAAGCTCCCTTGCCCAGGATTTGGAGGCGGCGATCAATCCGGCCTTGGATGCGGCGTAGGCGGAGGCATGCCCTGCGCCGTAGATTCCAGCAATCGAGGCGATATTGATGATACGGCCGAAATTTGCGGAAATCATCGACTTCGAGAATACTTCCGTACAATAAAACGCACCCAGCAGATTGGTCTGGAGGATGTGCTGTGCCGTCTCTGAAAAGTCGGCTTTTGTGACCGGATGGCGGCAAAAAAGGCCGGCATTGTTCACCAGGACGGTAACCGGAAGCGGAAATGCCCTGGAGATCTCGGCAGATGCCTTTTTTACACTCTCCAAATCGCCGACATCCAGAGCGAAACACTTCAGTTTTTCCGAAAACTCGGAGGTTTTGAAACAAGCGAGTCCTTCTCGTGAGATATCGGTGGCTGCAACGTGAAATCCCTGCTGAAGCAGCTCCTCGACGATTCCCCGTCCCAGGCCTCCCGCACCTCCGGTTACGACTGCAACTTGCTTTTCCGGTTCCATGATTCCTGCTAGTTCAAAGCTTCTCATAGTTTCGCCACGAAGGCACAAAGACACAAAGAAGAGCAGAAGTTAAAGAAGATGAGAAGTTGATAAGGATACTTTTCTGATCTTCTCATCTTCTGATCCTCTCATCTTCTGATCTTTTCAGCCCCTGCCGAGGAGTTGAAGGGCTTTTTTTGCGGCAATCAGGGCTTCTCCGATTCGTTCCCTGAAAAAGGCGACATCGTCTTCTGCAAGGAGAAGGTTCGGATACATCCGCGAAATATAGGAAAAAAGGATTCCGTATTGGCGTGCATAAAGATAGAGCAGAGCGTTTCTTTCAAGATCCGGTGGGTCATTGACCATATCCTCTACGGGCTTTTCTCTGACATGAAAGAGCAACGCATTCGGTACTCCCTGGATCACCAGCGGCAGGCTGGCATTCTTTGCCGCTTCCACGAAGCATTCGGCAATCCTCAGATTCAACGAACCCATGCGTTCAAAACACCCCGAATCCTCGGCGAGCAGTTGCAGCGTGGCCCGAATTGCGGCAAGCCCCAGGGGATATCCGTTGAAAGTTCCCATGTGCACCACCCGCTGCTGCGCATACAGGTTCATGATCTCTTTTTTTCCTACAATGGCCGAAACGGGCACCGCACCACCGGCCAGCGCTTTGCCGAAGACCGCAAGATCCGGAACCACTCCGAACAGGCCCTGCGCGCCGTTCAGTCCGACCCGGAAGCCGGTGATGACCTCATCGAAAATCAGAACCACGCCGTATCGGCTGCAAAGCGACCGCGCTTTTTCGAGATACCCCGGCTCGGGCAGAACCCCTCCGCCATTGATTGCGATCGGCTCCATGATCACTGCAGCAATTTCTTGACTGCAGTTTGAGAGCAGCTCTTCCAAAACCCGGCTGTCGTTCCAGGGGATCAAAAAAGACTGTCGTTGAAGGATCTCGGGATCCCGGCCTTCCGTATCGTAATCCCCCACTCCGGGAAAGGGGGCGGGGTATCGCGGGTCTTTTACCGCACCTCCCATGATGTTGTCTGCATTGCCGTGATAATGACCGATAAACCGGATAAATTTCTGTTTCCCCGAATATGCTCGGGCCAGGCGGAGGGCGTTCTGGATGCTCTCGGTTCCACTTAACCCGAAGCGCACCATCTCCGCACAGGGGATAAGGTGCACGATCCGTTCGCAAACCTCGTGCTCCAGATGGCATTGGTCGACCGCCAAAACCCGGTCGATGCAATCCTTCAACGCTTCGTTGTACCGAAGATTTTGGTGACCGACGATCAGGGCGCCGAATTTACAAAACAAGTCCAGGTATTCATTCCCGTCCGGATCCCAAACTCTCGATCCGATTCCTTTATGAAAAGGAATAACCCTCTCGATGGGGGTCTTGGGGCTGTGGGTATTGTAGTGAACTCCTCCCGGGAGATACTTTTTCACCCTCGACGAATTTTCGATGGACTTGGGATGTTTTCGTTGGGTCATATCGATCCGCCCCGATTGGTTTAGGAGTTCTAAAAAACTCCGCCAATAGCATTTAATAGAAGCGGGGTATGATAGCAAAATTATCTTCCGCTTGAAATAACAAATTTTTTCCACTTTTAAGCACTTATTGACACATGAACCATTTTTTGCGACACTCGCCCCTCGCTTGCGCAAAACCGGTCATCGATCCTGAACACCTGAAAGAAAAGTCATGTCCAATAACAAGTATCCGTTCGTACTGCTGGACAGGTTGTTGTTCTACTTGGGTGAAACAGAGGGTGACCATCTGAAACGATCCAGAAAGGGGCCATTTCATGACGGACAGTCCAAACGAAAGAAGCATGTTCAACTCGCTTCGGTTGTTCTGGAAATTGCTGGCAATCGATGTTTTAAATGAAAGGAAAAGGTTGATATTAGGATTTGCTTTTGCCCTGATCAGCGGCTTTTTTGTGGCTCTGATTCCGTATTCCATCCAGTTGATCATCGATCGGGCGATCCCATTGAAAAGCCTGACCCTGCTCGGCCGTTACAGTCTCCTGCTTCTTGGGGTGGTGATCGCCGGCGCTTGTCTCTGGTATGTTCAGGTTTCCCTCATTGCCCGGGCATCGGAGAATATCTTCCGCAATTTTAAATTGCGGCTGAGTGAATCGATTTTGAGAAAGCATCTGTCTTTCTTCTCCCGATACCAGTCAAGCGACCTTTTGACCCGTATGGTCACGGACCTCGAGCTTG
>QZKK01000240.1 GCA_003599475.1 Desulfobacteraceae bacterium | reverse complement strand
CCGGGGGAGGTACGAAAGATATCATGGGGGCTGCGGGAAACGCAGCCGGCCTTCCTGCCATATCCGTACCGAACGGCTTTACGGAAAAAGGACTGCCGACCGGCATTCAGTTCATGGGCAAAGCCTTCGATGAAAACCTCGTCATCGCCGCCGCTCACGCCTATCAGTTGATGACCGGCTGGCACCTGCGTCATCCCTCCGGCTTGATCGGATAGCATGCCGACCTTTTCGGAGCGCGGCATCGGACGAAATGCCGCGGAGCGATTTCCTCCGGCAGCGGGCGATGACGTTCGCCCTACCAGGCCGTCCACCCGCCGTCGATGCAGATGGATTGTCCGGTGATCAAATCGGAGGCGTCCGAGGCCAGGAAGATGGTCAATCCCATCAACTCCTCCGCTTTTCCCAGCCGGCCGATCGGCGTGCGCCGCTTGATGAATTCGACCCGCTCCGGCTCATTCTCGAGCACCTGCTTCACCAGCGGAGTCTCGATGTAAGTCGGCGAAATGGCATTGACGCAGACACCATGCCTGGCCCACTCCAGGGCCATCACCCTTGTCAGTTGATCCACGCCGCCCTTGGAGGAACAATAGGCGGCCTGGCCGTAATAGGTAACTCTGCCCATGATGGAGGACATGTTGATCACCCTGCCGCAGCCGCGTTCGATCATCTGGGGCACAACCGCCTGGCTTACCAGAAAAATGCCCTTCAGGTTGATGTCGATGACCCTGTCCCACTCCGCCTCGGGGTATTCCAGCAACGGCACCCGGTAATTCACTCCGGCGGTGTTGCACAGGATGTCGATGTGCCCGAAGTGATCCAGGATATCGGAAACCGCCTGTTGCAACCCGGTTTTAGAGCGAACGTCCAGGGCGAAAGCCCCCGACCTTCGGCCCATTGCTTCGATTGCATCCGACACCTTTTGCCCCGCTTCAGCGTTCATGTCACACACTGCCACATCGGCACCGGCGTCCGCCAGCGCCCTGCACTGAACCTCGCCGATGCCGCCGGCGGCACCGGTGACCATCGCCACTTTTCCGGATAAGCCAAACAGTTTCTCAATCATCATCGCAATTTCCTTCGAATTGAAGAGATGCCGGACCCGGCCCGCCGAACCCAGCCTGGCTCAGTACACTCCCAGTTCCCTGGCCGACTCGATCATGGCCACGATGTTTTCCGGAGGCACCTCGGGCCGGATGTTGTGCACCGCGGCAAGAACATATCCTCCCCCGGCGGCAAGATCGTCCAGCCGGCGTTTAACCTCCTCCCGAACTTGAGAAGGGGTGCCGAAGGGAAGCACCTCCTGGGTGTCGATTCCCCCCCAGAAGCAGATTTTCTCTCCGAAGCGCTTCTTGAGTTTACGGGTATCCATCCCCTTGGCGGTGACCTGAACCGGGTTGAGGATGTCGATCCCCACCTCCGCCAGGTCGTCAATGAATTCAACCACCGAACCGCACGTATGATAGAGGATCTTTACGTCCGAACCCCTTTTGATCGTCTCGAAGAGCCTTTTCTGGCGCGGCTTGAGCGTTCTGCGGTACATTTCGAGAGAAAAGAGGGGACCGGTCTGCATCCCCAGGTCGTCGGCCACGTAGACGACATCTACCAGGTCGCCCACTTCGTCCATGATCTTCCGGGCGCGCTCCTCGAAGATTTCCAGCACCCGATCCTGGATCGCCTCGATCAAACCCGGATTGACCGCCATATCCATCAGGTAGTCGGTAAGCCCTCTCATGAAATAGCTCTGGGTGTGGATCTGAACCGCAAGATTGGCTACGACGGCCTTGTCGGTGCTTTTCCTGAGGCGAAGTGCACTTTCCCTCAGGCCCTTCAGTCCCTCTGCGAAGCGGGGAGACATCGGCTCCGGCCAGGGATAGGCTCGGATGTCGTTCAGCGTGACGTCGCCGGCAAAGGGCGCACGGGTGATTTCGTAATTGGAGAAGCCTTTAGGCATTTCCCATTCGATTCCCCACTCGTCCAGCACCTTTCCTCGCTCCTTCGGTGTTTCATCCCAGCCGTCCGGGCTGTTTACGATCAGCATCCGGGTATCGACGCCAAGCGCGTCCTGGACCTCCGGATCCACCCTGGCGACCAGGCTGCGGCCCCGGGCGATCTCCGTTTCCCGGTCCGGGAGAATGCCGAGATGCTTTTTCAGCTTATTGTAGCCCTGTTCATGAATGCTGGTGACCATGGAGCCGCCGAAATCGATCGGAATCCGATCGGGTTCCCTGTGCTCAGCGGCAGCCAGAATTCGTTCCCGTCCGTTCAAGGTGTTCTCATCGCTTTCTTATGGAGTTCAATTTGCGAGAATCCGAGTCTTGGTGTTTATAAAACGAGAAAAAAAGATTGACAAGGGATCTTATCCGGTTATACGGATAACCCTATCAAGCCACGGAGGCTTCAATCTGGAGGCAATAATGGGCGCCCTGGATCATTTTCCGGATCTCGACCCCGCGGACTACAAGCCGCTTTATGTTCAATTGAGCGAGGCGCTGGCCGAATACGTGCGCTCCGGCGGACTTGCCCAAGGGGATCTCCTGCCTTCCGAAAATGAGCTTCTGGCGCGTTACCGGGTCAGCCGGACGACGATCCGCCAGGCGGTCCAGCGGTTGGAATCGCTGGAAATCGCCCGCAGGGTCAGAGGAAAGGGGACTTTTGTCGCGGCACCGAAGACGAGGGGAACCGTCCGGGGTTTTCAAAACCTGGAGGCCTCGCTTGCGGCACAGGGCATCCCGGTGATAAACCGCCTGATCTTCTGCGGGAGGGTCGATCGGGTGGATGCATGGGCGGCCGACTTCTGCAAGGCCGGCGGAAAAGCGCTTTTTTTCATCCGGCGGGTAAAGCTCGCGGGAGAAAAACCGCTTGCCGTCGAAGAGCGTCTGCTTCCGATCGCGATCGCCGGACGGTTTCCGGAAGACGATTTCCGGAGAAAACCGATTTTCGATCTGCTGGAAGAACGGCCGGAAAACGAGATCGTTCGGGTGGCTTATACCATAACGAGCTCGCCGCTGACGGAAAAAGAAGCGGAGATGCTTTCGGCCGACCGCCGGATCCCGGGGATCCGGCGCACCGGCATCTACTTTGGAAGAGATGAAAATCCGCTCATGGCCGGCCGGCTGACCTTCAGGGCCGATCGAATCGAGCTGAAGTACGAATTCCACAAAGAGGACGACAACTGGGGGATTGTAAACATCGTCTAAGTGCCTGGCCAATGGATGCTTGATGCTGGATTCTGGATGACTGAACAGGCCGGTTTGATCAGAGAAATAACTTCAGCCCCGTTCACAATTAGCAATTAGCAATTCACAATTCACAATTTTTTGAACTGAAGCATTTTGAACCAATTGCCAATTGTAAATAGCTAATTGTCAATGGTGAATGAAAAGTGAAGTTTCATAAGAGGTAGCTTCATGGAAACCCGTTTGCTGAAAGCCGATCTTTTGATTATCGGCGGAGGAAGTGCCGGCTGCATGGCGGCCATCCGGGCACTCGAGCTCAAACCGGATCTAAAGGTGGTCATCTTCGAAAAGGGGGATATCAAATACAGCGGCTCAATCGCAAGGGGCATGGATGCCCTGAATATCGTTGCCATCCCCGACTTCACCACACCGGAGCTCTACCTCGAGGCGGTTCGCATAAGCTGCCAGGGGATCGTCGATGCCGCTCCAAGCTACATCATGGCAAGCCGTTCATACGAACTGCTCAAGAAGCTGGAGGGGTGGGGGGTCCGTTTCCCGCTGGACAAAAACGGGCGGTACCGGACGCTTCGCTACCATGTCAAAGGCGAGTTCCAGACGGCCATGGAGGAGCCGGACCTCAAAGTCATGATCTCCAGGAGAGCACAGGAGATGGGAGCCGTTGCTGTCAATCGGGTCATGGGGCTCGAGCTCCTGATGGACGAAGGGAGGGTTGCAGGCGCAATCGGGCTTCAAGTCAGAACCGGGGAGACGGTGGCATGCTCGGCCGGAGCGGTAATTCTGACCGCTGGAGGGCAGGCGAGGTTTTCCCTTCCAAACAGCGGATACCTCTACGGGGTGTTCGACTACCCGGGAAACACCGGAGACGGCTACATCATGGCCTTTGATGCCGGCGCCGGTCTGACCGGAATGGAATACTCCAACCGGTCCATGCTCATCAAGGACGCCAACATGCCGCTTCTGGCCATCACCGTCACCCGGGGCGGGCGGGTCATGGATATATTCGAAAACGTCCTCATGGAAGGAGAGTGCCACTCGCTCGGGCGAATGAACGAAGCCTTCAATCAGGGCAAGGGGCCGCTTCGCATCCGGCTGAGCCATCTTTCTGCCGAGGTCATCGACGAGATCGAAGGGATTCTCTTTTCCACCGAACGGCCGGTCCAGGAGCGGTTTTTCAAAGGACGCGGCATCGATTTCAGAAAGAGAGATATCGAGCTCTGGCCGACGGAATCCCAGCTCTGCGGCGGCCACGGGATGTCCGGCGTTTACGTCGACGAGCGGGCGGAAACCGGTGTACCGGGGTTGTACGCGGCAGGAGACGCAGCCTGTGTCCCGAAGCAGCATCTGACCGGAGCCTTCGTATTCGGGGAGATCTCCGCGGAATCGGCGCTGGGATACCTTGCGGCAACGCCTCCGGTGCGATTGAACGGGGACCAGGTACGGGCGGCGGAGAAAAAGAGGGACAGCCGATTCCAGACCGCCGGCCGTGAAATCGACGTTCGGGATCTGGAGTACAAAACCCGCCGGTTTATCGGAGACTATGTGATCTCGCCCAAAAACGAATACAAGCTGAAGCGCTGGCTGGAATGGGCCCGCCGCTTCGAGGAGGAGATCGAAAACGGGGTCCGCGTCTCAAACGGCCATGAGCTTTCAAAGCTCTACGAGGTGGAAAATATCGTTCGCTGTGCAAATTTTTCCGCTGAAGCCTCTCTTGCGCGGAAGGAAAGCCGCTGGGGGGACAACCATCGCAGGACCGATTTTCCGGAACGGGATGACAAAAACTTTGGCTGCCATGTGGTGCTTACCCGGGGCGGGGATGCGGGAGAAATCGAAGCCGGCACCCGGCCGGTGCAAGACCGGATCGGACCCCGGAAATTCGAAGCACGAAATCCGAAATCCGAAACAATATCGAGTCAAAATTCAAACGACCAAAAAGCGAGCCGATGAAAGAGTCGCTGCCAGGAATTGTTCGTATTTCAGAATTTCGAGTTTTTGAATTTGTTTCGGATTTCGATATTCGGATTTCGAATTTAATTTTCAACTGAAGGGTGACGGGCTCATGATCAACAACATCAACATCCGGGTCGATCGGGACCTCTGCTATGCCTGCGGCGTATGCGTCGACCGGTGCATCATGGACAATCTGAGGCTCTCCGTGGCTCCCTGCCGGCAGCAGTGTCCCCTGCACATGAATGCGCAAGGATATGTACGGCTGCTCGCACAGGGCAAACCGGAAGAAGCGCTCAAGGAGATGGCTCCATACCTCCCTTTTATCGGGATCCTCGGCAGGGTCTGCCATCATCCCTGCGAAGCGGTTTGCGAACGGACCCGGCAGGAGGGGGCGGTCGGGATCCGGGCGCTCAAGAGGCACCTTGCGGACCGATTCACCGATACGTGCCTTCTGGCGCCGGAATGTGCCGCCGATACAGGCAAGCGTGCGGTGGTCGTCGGTTCGGGTCCGGCCGGACTGATGGCGGCCTACCATCTGCGCCGGCAGGGGCATGGCGTGACCGTTCTGGAATCGGAGACGGAGCCGGGAGGCTGCTTGCGCTTTGCCATCCCGGATTTCAGGCTTCCGGTTGCAGAGGTGGAGCGGACGGTTTCCTTTCTCGAGGGCATGGGGATCCGGTTTAGGACCGGTACCGCGCTCGGCAGGGATAAGGATCTCGAAGAGCTTGCCTCCGGTTCCGATGCTGTGGTGCTCGCCCTTGGCGCCGGAGAACCGATCCGTATAGCCCCTTCGGACTGCGCTCCGGATTTGATTTCGAGCGCAATCGACCTGCTCCGGCGCGTAAAGAAAGGCGAGCGGCCCGATATCGGAAAGTCGGTGGCGGTGATCGGCGGAGGAAATACCGCAGTGGACGCGGCGCTGGTCAGCCGGAGGCTGGGTGCAAAGGAGGTTCGCATCATATGCCTCGAAAATCCATCCGAGATGCCGGCTTTCAGACAGGAAATCGACCAGGCCCGGGAAGAGGGGATTTTGTTTGAAAACTGTTGGAGCCCGATGCGGCTGAATAAAGGTAAAGACGGTTCGATCGAGATCGAGCTTTCCCGCTGCATCTCCGTCTACGATGAAAAGGGGTGCTTTTCCCCGGAGATCGAGCCGGTCTGCGGCCTCAGGCTGAAGGCCGATACGATTCTTTCCGCAATCGGGTTCCGCACCGAGGCGGGGTATCTCCCGGAGGCGATGCGGCACCCGGAGAGCGGCAGGCTTGCGGCCGATCCTGAGATCTTGGTCTCTCCCTTCCGATCAGGAATTTTTGTGTGCGGGGACTGCTTCACCGGCCCCGCGTCTGTTGTCGATGCGCTCGCCTCCGGGCAGGAGGCTGCTGTTTCTGCGGATCGGTTCCTCCGGGGGGAAGGCCTCCGGTGGGGACGCAGCTTCTTCGATGGATCGAAGGTTTCCTGCTACGAACCCGGCCCGAACCGGGCGGCGGGAAGGCCGAAGATAAGCCCGCAGCAGGCGCCCCTCTCTCAGAGGGGAATGAAAACGGAAGTGGAAAAGACGTTGAGTGCGGAGGAAGCCCTCGAAGAGGCGGAGCGGTGTCTGAGCTGCGGCCGGTCGTTTGAGTCGAACAAGACCTGTTGGTATTGTCTCCCTTGTGAAATCGAATGCCCGGTTCACGCATTGGAGGTCAGGATGCCTTATCTGGTGCGATAAAAAATCGTTACACGTTGAAACCGTTGAAATCGTTACACGTTGAAATCGAGGCCGAGCATTCGCATACGAGCCCGGCCGTGCCGGTTGTGCGGCATTTGATCCAAACCGGAAATTGAACACTGAAAGCGGTAACTGTATTTAGCGTGCAACATGCAACGATTTCAACGCGCAACGATCCTGAACCCTGAACCCTGAACCCTGAACACTTCTCTATGAAAGGAAACAACCTGCAGACGAAATCATCCGGCAGTGCGGTTGCGATCGAAGTCCGCGGTCTTTACAAGCGGTTCGGAAACCTCGAGGTCTTGAGCGGGGTTTCGCTGGCCGCACGGGAAGGGGACGTGATCAGCATCATCGGTTCGAGCGGTTCCGGAAAAAGCACACTGCTCAGGTGCATGAATTTTCTTGAAATTCCGGATGCCGGGGAGGCGCTCATCGAAGGCGAGCGCATGGAGACCCGGAAACGGCGGGACGGGACCGTCACCTATGCGGACCGAAAGCAGGTAGACAGGCTTCGAGCCAGGTTGGGAATGGTGTTCCAGAGCTTCAATCTCTGGTCGCATATGACCGTCTTGGAAAATGTCATCGAGGCCCCCATACACGTTCAGAAACGGCCGCGCAGGGAAGTCGTCGAGGAAGCCGAAGAGATACTCGCGAAAGTCGGCATCGGGGACAAACGCGATCATTATCCGGGCCACCTTTCCGGAGGTCAGCAGCAGCGGGCGGCGATCGCGCGTGCGCTTGCCTGCTGCCCCCAGGTCATGCTCTTCGACGAGCCGACCTCCGCACTCGATCCCGAACTTGTGGGAGAGGTGCTGCTCGTCATCCGTCGGTTGGCACGGGAGGGTAGGACCATGATCATCGTTACCCACGAGATGGCGTTTGCAAGGGAGGTCTCGTCGAATGTGATTTTTCTGGACGGCGGCCGAATCGAAGAGGAGGGGCCTCCGGAGAAAGTTCTGGTAGATCCGGCCTCCGAGCGCTGCCGGCAGTTTTTGACGCGTGAATTCGGATAGCGGGACGAAATATCAAGACGGAAACCAAGAAAGGAGAAAGCGCATGAAAAGAATTTTCGTATCCTGTATCGCCGTTGTCCTTGTCTTCATCCTGGGCTTTGCCGCCGCGGGTGCCGCCAAGGAGTGGAAGAAGGTGCGCGTTGCAACCGAAGGAGCGTATCCGCCCTGGAACGCCACGGATCCATCCGGGAAGCTTCATGGATTCGATATCGACGTCATCAACGAAGTCTGCAAGCGGGTAGGGTTGGAATGCGAGATCGTCGCTCAGGCCTGGAAAGGGATCATCCCCGGATTGACGGCCGGAAAATACGATGCCATCATCGCCGGGATGCAGATTACCGACAAACGCCTCGAGGTCATCGACTTTGCCGGTCCCTACGCCAAGACTCCGGGCTCCTTCGCCGCCATGAAGGGAAGCCCCTTGGCCGGTTATAAAAGTCCTATAGAGAGCGTTACCCTCAATGAGATCGACGCCGGAGAGAAGAAGCTGATCGACGATCTGAAAGCGCTGCTCAAGGGCAAGGTGATCGGAGTTCAGACCACTACGACGCACTCGAACTTTCTAGATACCTACTTCAAGGATGTCGCCGAAATTCGGAAGTACGACACCCAGGAGAACGTCCTTCTCGATCTTTCGGCCGGCCGCATGGATGCCGCAGAGGCTTCTCTCTCCTATTGGATCCCGATCATGAAGAAGGATCAGGGGAAAGATCTTGCCCTCTTCGGACCCGCCTGGAACGGGGACATCTTCGGACTCGGAAACGGAATCGGGGTCCGGAAGGAAGACCAGGATCTCAAGGCGCTTCTCAACAAGGGGGTCCGCCAGATCCATGAGGACGGCACCCTGAAGACGCTGGCGGTAAAATGGTTCGGCTTCGACAACAGCCCGAAGTGAGGGCATGGATTTACTCGCATTTGGAAACACCGGCTGGGGTGACGAAATGGCGAGGGCCGCACTGACGACCCTTTCGGTTGCCGTGTGCGCCTTCGCCCTGGCCCTGATGATCGGAGCCGCCGGTGCGGCCGCCAAGCTCTCCCGGTGGCGCCCGGTGCGCTTCCTGTGCGACATTTACACGACAGTTGCCAGAGGAGTTCCGGAACTCCTCATCATCTACCTTTTCTTTTTCGGCGGCAGCAGCGCGCTGATGTTTGCGGCCCGCATCTTCAGCTATCACGGTTACATCGAGCTCGACGCCTTCGCAACCGGGGTGGCCGCAATTGCGCTGATCAACGGGGCATACCAGACGGAGGTCTTCAGGGGAGCTGCATTGGCTGTGCCCAGAGGACAGATCGAGGCGGCGCTTGCTGTGGGAATGAGTGATGGCACGCTGTTCCGCCGGATCCTCGTGCCGCAGGTTCTGCGGCTGGCGCTGCCGGGGCTTGGAAACTGCTGGCTCAGCGCGCTCAAGGAGACCGCGCTTGTCTCTGTGATCGGCCTGATCGAGATCATGCGGCAGGCGCATGTGGCATCGGGGTCGAGCCAGATGCCGTTTCTTTTCTATATGGTCGCCGCATGTCTCTTCCTTTTCCTGACATCTTTTTCCGGCTATGGGTTCAGGCGGGCGGAACGCTGGGCAGGCCGCGGGATAAGGAGAGGGTAGATGGATCTGGAATTCATGCTCGGAATCGTTCCCCAGATCTTTGCAGGCGCCCGCCTTACGGTTTTTCTCGCCGTCTTGTCCCTGGTGGTCGGCTTCGGACTGGCCGTCCTTGCCGCCCTGATGCGCCGATCGAAGGCTTCCCTGCTTTCAGCCCCCGTTTCAGCCTATGTATTTATCATTCGAGGAACTCCGCTGCTGGTACAGCTCTTTTTCATCTATTACGGGCTGGGGCAGTTTGAAGCCGTCCGGCAGAGCATCCTCTGGTCCATCTTAAAGAGCCCTGTCTGGTGTGCGTTCATCGCCTTGACGCTGAACACCGCAGCCTACGGGAGCGAAATCATCCGGGGAGGGTTGGAGGCGGTGCCCTGGGGGGAGATGGAGGCTGGAAGGGCTTTCGGCATGTCCGGATCTCTTCTGTTCCGGCGCGTCATCTTTCCCATCGCCATCCGGCAGGCGCTTCCGGCATACGGAAACGAGGTGATCCTGATGGTGAAGGCAACCTCTCTTGCCAGCACCATCACGATCATGGAAATGACCGGAATCGCCAACGTGATCATGGCCGAAAGCTACCGCCCGATGGAGGCATTTATCGTTGCAGGCGGTTTTTACCTCACCTTGAATTTCATCATGACCCGGCTCATCCACTGGATCGAGTGGCGGCTGTCCGGGCATCTGCGTCCCTATAGAGGAGCCCCTGCGGCAGGCAGTCGGGTTTCAGCCCGACCGCTTGCCGCAGGACGCCGAGCCGGGCAGTTCGATCAGAAAAGAAACTAGCGGATAGCCGTCATCTACATTGACTTCTCTTGCATTTCCATGATCAGTTCCTTTCCCATTGTCTCAAGCTTCTTTTTCATAGCACCTTTGCCTTTCAGCGATTCGTCCTGTTTTGTCATCGATACAATGATGTTGACCCGTCTGTTTGCAGATTCATAGGGCTTGTCGGGGTGCTTCAGAAGCCTGTCGGCGTACCCTCGAACCGCCAGGATCTGGTTCTTGTGGAGGCCGTTTTCCTCTAACAGTTTCCTCGCAGAGTTTGCTCTGTCTACACTCAGCTCCCAATTGGAATACCCGAGCGTAACATACGGCCTGGCATCGGTATGCCCCTCGATGATCACTCTGTTGGGCAGCTTTCCCAGTTCGGCCGCGAGTAGTTTTAAAAGATTGACCGTGTCTTCTTTCATCTCCGCTTTTCCCACGTCGAAAAAAAGCCCCTGGGAATTCTCGATGAGCTCTATTTTCATCCCATCTTTCGAAACAGAGATCTGGATCTTATCCTTGAACTTCTCGAAAGCCGGTTTTGACGCCACAAGATACTCGATCCTTTTGCCCTCGACTTTCAACTTCTCCATCTCATTTCGGGCTTCCGGATCTTGGACGATCACCGGGTTGGTAATCAGTTCCCCCTCTTCCGGCATGTTCGGCGAGCCTTCGAGAATACCCGCACCCCCCTCGAAGATGTTCGGGTTCGTAAAATACATGGAAATCGCTTCCTTCACGGGATTGCTCTGCCCCACGATCCATAGAACGATGAACAAGGCCATCATCGCCGTGACAAAGTCCGCATAAGCGACCTTCCATGCACCGCCATGGTGGCCGCCATGCCCTTTTTTCTTGATAACAATTCTTACCGGGGCTGCTGAATTGTCACTCTTCATGTCTTGCTTCTTTTAAACACTGTTCCACTTCCTGAAAACTGGGGCGGAAGTCCGAAGAGATGCTTCTTCTGGCAAATTCCGTGGCCACGACCGGATTGTATCCTTTTGCCGTGCATGTGATGCCCAGCTTTATTACATTGTAAATCCCCGATCTGTCATCGTTTGAAAGGTCGATATTTGTTGCCAGGGGCTGAACGAAGCCATAGGAAAGAAGGACTCCTAGAAATGTCCCGACCAGGGCCGCTGCGACTTTCCTCCCGACCTCCGCAGCGGGGCCGTCGATCGCCTGCATCGTGACGATAATGCCCAGCACTGCGGCGACGATACCGAGGCCAGGGAGCGAATCGGCGATCTTCTGAAGTATCATGCCGGGTTTCGTCCCTTCCTGATGGTGGAGTTCGATATCCGCATCCATGAGCATCTCTATCTCATGGGGGGATGCAGCTCCCATGATGACAAGACGCAATGTGTCGGTAATAAAGGCCCGGATATCCGGATCATCGAGAAAAAGCGGATACTTCGTAAAGATCGTGCTGTTCTCGGGATTTTCGACATGCGGTTCCAGGGCGATCAATCCGTTTTTTCGCATGAAAGAACCCAGCTCGAACAGCATTTTGAGAAGATCGATATAGGCATTTTTGTCGATCTTGTTCCCTTTCAGAGACCCGATCGATTTTTTGACGATTTTTGAAAGAAGCTTCGGCGGGGTGGATATGATGAGCGCTCCGATCGCCGAGCCGCCGATGATGATGAATTCAGCGATCTGCAATAAGACAAGAAGATGCCCCCCGGCTTCGATATAGCCTGCCAGAACCGAGCCCATGACGATGACAAGGCCGACGATTACGAGCATTTTCGTTTCTCCATCTCACGAGATGATGCAAAAAATGCACCAAACCATCTCGGCGAGATGAAGTCGTCAGCTTATTTCCTTGGCCATTCGGATCAATGTTCCTTCCTGAAAATAGGCTTTGAAACCGCATTTGATGTAGCACCGTTGCGCCGGTGGATTATAGCTGCGCACCGATAAGATCAACCTCTTTGCATCGAGTTCACGACTCGCGAAAGCTTCAAGCATTCCGATCATTTCACGGCCTAAACCCTGTGATCTGTAATTCGGTTTGAGGTAGACGAAGCAAACTTTGAATGTTTCAGCTTCCTCCGAGGTGAGCAATGCGCAATGACCGATCGGTTCCCCATCGGAATCGACGAGAAAAGAACGGCTCCCCTTAGAAGAATCCAGGATTTCTGCCCATTGGTCGTGATCGAAAGGGTGGCGGGCAGCCGGCCAGACCAGATATAAATCTTCCCGCAACCCGAACAGATCGGAAAGGATTTGGGTGTCCAGAGGGCAGTTGATTCGGAGTTTTATCTCTTTCATGCGTTCACTTCTTTCATTCAATCGTTTGAGGGCGGCTCCGACCGCTTCTGAAATCAAGCGTGCTTTTTCATCGTCATCTCTGAGGTCTCTTGGGATCTCGAGTTGTACACCCATCTTGCGGGAACCGCGATTGCAGATGTTTGCCGAATTCGATCCTCTGAATCTCCGGTGATCCGTTAAGACTGCGATCCCCCTTCGTTTCAGCTCTTGTGCAATCACTCCCTTCGACTGCCGGTCCAAGCCTCCGAGATAGACGATGCCGTCTGTTCCGGTGCATGCATGAATCGTTACAACAATTTTTGATCTCGATACGATCTCGAGTGCGGCGGGTTCATCGAACCGGTGACTCGTCATGTGCAAAGTCCTGTTGCCGCTTTCTTTAAGCCCTTCAAAGCAGTAGCAGTTGTAGACGTCTTTTGCGATCCTTTTTGCAATTTCGGATGTTTTCGGCTCGATCTTACCTCCGTGCGGGGCCACGATGGAGACGGAGGACCCGGCATCAAAAACGCATATCCGATAATCTTTTTCAAGCTCTTCGTTGAGCTTCAGCTCATGAAAGCTTCCGTATCGATCGCCCATGATGCCTTATCTACCTCAAGCGTTTCCATTTTTCCACGGTTATTATTGACGAAGTCTGCAATCGGGGTGGACTGCGGAGTCATCGCAGGCGGGAAAGGGTCGCCCTGCCGTAAAATGCTTTTGACTTTTCCATACGGAGGATTCAATATGACAAGCTTTCGCCAGCCGTCCGGCTGCTTCGGGCGGGGAAATGATCCGAGACGCTGCCGAAGAGCGCGCATCGCCTCGGAGGGAAATGAGAATGCTTGAAAAGGGAAAAGAGAGGGGATTACCGCTCGGTCTGGACCTGAAAGCCCTGATCCTGATGATCGTCATCTGCGCCTCCTGGGGGCTCAATCATCCATTCACCAAGGTGTCCTACGCGGATATTTCTCCGATTCTGGCCGCGGCCTTGCGCTCGATGCTGGCATTTGCGGGGCTTCTCGTATACGCCCGGTCGGCCGGAATATCCCTGAGAATGGGCAATGGAGCCATGTTCCACGCCGTTATCCTCGGGCTCATATTCGGAGTCGAATTCGTCCTTTTCTATGTCGGAATCGATCTGACATTGGCCTCCCGCGGCGCGATTCTTCTCTACACGCAGCCGTTTTTTACCGCCTTGATGGCTCACTTTTTCTTGCCGGGCGACCGCCTCAACTGGAAGCGTTCACTGGGGCTGATTCTATCCTTCATCGGTGCAGCCGCAGTCATCGGAGATGCACCCGGTGACGGTCGCTACAGCCTCCAGGGCGACCTCTTCTGCATTACCGCCGGCTTCCTGTGGGCTGCAACCACGGTCTACCTCCGGGTCTTCATGGTTTTCAGAGCCACCGCGGTTCAAACCCTTTTCTACGAACTCCTTTACTCATTTCCGGTGCTCCTTGCCGCATCTTTCCTATTTGAGCCGGTTCGACTGGATTTGACCTGGAGGCTTACCGGCATCCTCTTCTATCAGGGGATCGGTGTCGCCTGCATCAGCTATGTGATCTTCATCCACCTGGTCTATCGATATCAGATTTCCACCCTGAGCGCCTTTACATTCATCGCCCCGGCATCCGGCGTCATCTTCTCGGGCTTTATCCTTAACGACCCCATGACCGTATGGCTATGGTCGGGTTTAGGGATGGTATCCATCGGGCTATGGATGGTGAATCGGAACTGAGTTGCGGGTTGCGAGGCAAACAGCTCTTCTAACCCGCCGACCCTTTCACTTTTCTAGTTGACGATATCTTCTATGTTCAGTAAAGTCGGAAGCATAGAAAGATGCGACGAGATGCCGCGGAGCATTCGACAGCAAGAATTTAAGTCAATGGAGAAAACATGGCGAGAAATTTCAGTGGTCAAAAAACAGGCAGACTGGGAACCGAAAAAAGACCTGCAGTCGTCAACGTGCAAACCGAGGAGAGGCTGAAGGAAGTCTCTGCCATATTCGAGGAGCACGGCTGGAAGTATAGCATCGAATTGACTCCGGATAAACCGGAGGATGTCGTCGATCTGGAGCTGTTGCTGAATCCACCGAAAACCATAGTCGCCGAAAAAAGAGTCGGCCGAAACGAACCCTGTCCCTGTGGAAGCGGGAAAAAATTCAAGAAATGCTGCGGCAAATAGACTTTCTTGAGTCCGTAGGTTGGGTTGAGCGAAGCGAAACCCAACATGAGATTCTTGACAACTAGAGTTTCAAAAAGTTCTGGATGCCGGTCGAAGATCCCGATTTCAGCGGGGGATCAAGTCCGGCATGACGACTTTAGGACTTTTTACGAGACCGTCAATATTCAATAGTTGAAATGCAACTTCTAAGTAACCAGAATCCGAGAATCCGGCAGCGAATTCATGCAGGAAACCGCCCCTGCATCTGCTCGATCGATTTCAGCATCAAAGACAGCGATCGGTGCAGCATGTGGTCGTCGTCCACCTCATGGAGGCGGATACTTTTCGGATCGGGGGAGCGTTCGACCAGGGACCGGACGGCGGATACAGGGATCAGTTCGTCCCGGATGCCGGCGACGATGACTGCAGGAACGCCTGCCGGGATGTATAAGGATTCGGTCAGCCCCGCTGCATCCGCCAGGATGCCGCCCTCAAAGCTTCCTACAGCCGGCGCCATCAGAACCATTCCACTTACCATCGCTGGGCGCCTCATCGCAACCATGATTGCAGTGAGGCCGCCGAGCGAGGACCCCACAATAAGCATCGCCGTCTTTGTCCCCTTTTCGACGATTTCGGCACGCTTGAAGATATCTGGCGGTAGCTCGGGAATCCAGCATTCGGGATAGTGCTTCCGGAGCAGCCTCGCCTTTGTTCCCTGCGGGCTGCTTTCGAGCCCGTGTAAAAAACAGAGCGGCATGATGGACTAGGGTTTGAGAAAAGGCATTTCTGTAATCGTGTTAGCTGTCGATCGTTATCTCATCTTTCGTCTTGTCATAGTCCGGCATGACATTCTCCCAGCCTCTGACAAAGCCGTAGACCACAAAACCGACGGTCGATAAAACAATCACAAGCCCGATGACCAGCAGGGTGTTACCGGGGATTGTAAACATCGTTTCCATTCCAGGCTCTCCTTTCAACTCGATTTCAGGACCGGATCTCCTTACCGGTTCCGAAGGTTTATATCCGGGCGGTCCGCACCAGGGGGTTCATCCTCCGGATCTCCCGGAGGATCTCCTCGATGGGACCTGTCCTGCGGTGGCAGAACAGGTAGGCGCTCTCCCGGGGCAGTTTCATCCGGATAAAACCGAACCCTCCGGAGAGCCTCGATCCTTCGATGGTGTGCACCTGCTTTGCCGATATCTCCAGTGTCCGCCGCAGGCTTCTCATCTGGATTCGCCCATCGGCATCCAGCGCGATCCTGTAGAAGAGGCCCAGAGACCAGAACCAGGTGAACAGATAGAAGAAGCCGATCATCGAGGCATACAGCCAATCACCCCGAAATCCTCCCTGCTGGAATTTCTGGACGATCAGGGGCACGGTCCCGATAGTCCAGACCAGAAGCAGCCCGTAGAAGGCCGCCATAAAGGGTGCCGGGGCTTCAAAAATACGGGTCTTTTCTTTCTCCTTTCCAGCCTGCATGCCTGTCCTTTTAAACGCCTCCATTCCTTCCCGCGGGCTAACCCCTGAACAACGCTTTGGGCACCCAGAGGATGATTTCCGGAAAGGCCATGCAGAGAACCAAACCGATGAACTGCAGGCCCAGGAACGGGACGGCCGATTTCCAGACGTCCACCGTGGAGCAGTGATCCGGCGCCACGCTCTTGAGGTAGAAGAGCGACATCCCGAATGGCGGCGTCATGAAGGACAGCTGGAGGTTTACGGCCATCAGAACGCCGAACCAGATCGGGTCGAAGCCGAGCTGCCGGATGATCGGCCCGAAAAGGGGAACGGTCAACATGATGATTCCGACCCAGTCGACGAAGCAGCCCAGGAAGAGCACGACAAGCATCATGATCCAGATGATTGCCCAGGGACTCAGGCCGGTGCCTAAAAGCATGTTGTTGACGAACTGCCCGCCGCCCACCATGATGTACAGGGCGATGAAGATGTTCGCCCCGAATATGGTCCACATGACCATTCCCGTGGCCTTGATCGTGCTGACGGCCGCCTGGACGAGGCTTTTCCAGGACATGCGCCTTTTGATCACACCGATGATGAAGGCGCCGAGGCACCCCACGCCCGCCGCTTCGGTCGGGGCGGCGACGCCGACGACGATCGTCCCGAGGACCAGGAAGATCAGGATGGCTCCCGGGATGATCGGGAAGAGCACCTTCAAGAGGCCCTTCCAGTCCAAACGCTCCTCCTTGGGGACGGGAGGGCCCATCTTCGGGTTGATGTAGCAGCGGATGGTGATGTAGACGATGAAGAGCCCCGACAGGAGAAACCCCGGCAGGAAGGCGCCGGCGTAGAGCTGGCCGATCGAAGAGTTGTCCACCATTCCGTAGATGATCAGCATGATGCTCGGGGGGATGAGGATCCCCAGTGTGCCGCCGGCCAGAATCGCCCCCAGGGACATCAGTTTGTCGTACTTGCGGTTGAGCATCTGGGGCAAAGCGATCATTCCCATCGTCACTTCCGTCGCCCCGACGACGCCGGCCATGGCTGCCATCATGGTGCAGGCGGCGATCGTCGCCGTGGCGACGCCGCCCTTGAGCCAGCCCAGCCAGTGGTAGACCATGTGATAAATATCCTCGATGATCCCGCACCGCTCGAGGATGTTCGCCATCAGGATGAACAGCGGGATGGCATCCAGAAGGTAATTGGTCATGAGGCCGAAGATCCTCGTCGGGACGATGTTTACGGCCTCGGGCCCCATGAAGATCGCCGTGAAGATGATGCCCACGACGCCGGTGGAGAAGGCCACGGGCAGGCCCATGAACATGACAAGGACCATGGAGCCGAAGATGAGTAAGGTGATCCATTCGATGCTCATTTGAATTCCCTCCCTGTAAAGGCCATGTGGGCGTCCCGGATCGTCCAGCAGATTCCCTGAAGGAGGAGGAGCACCCCCCCGAAGGGCATCAGGAACTTTACGGGATACAGGGGCGGGGCCCAGTCCGTAAAGGACGCTTCACCGGGAATTTCAATCCCCAGGAAGGTGTTGCCGTAGGTCATCATCTGGGAGCTCCAGTAGAAGTTCCAGCAGGTATAGATGTAGACAAAGACGAAGAGATAAAAAAGTGCGCCGTTGAACAGATCCATGATCGCCTGGGTCCGGCGGGACCGGGATGCGTAGAACACATCTACGCGCACATGCGCTCTCCAGTAGTGGACAACGCCCACCACCATGACGTAGTACATGGCAAAGAGGGAATACATCAGTTCGTGTCCCCAGTTCGTCGGCATGCCGAAGGCGTAGCGCATGATCACTTCGAAGGAGATCACGGCCACGCAGATGAGCGAGACATAGGCCATCAGCTTCGCGACGAAGAGGTTCGTCTTCTCGACAGCCATCATAAAGGTCCTCAGTTTATCCATAGTGCTGCCTTTCCAGCGGGTGTCCGGGAGGGGGTGCACATAAAAATGGGGGGAAGGACACCCTGCTTCCCCCCACAGGATCAACTTAGAACTCGAGTTTTTTGCCGTTGCGGTCGACCATGTCTTTGTCGCTGATGTATCCGACTTTGATGGATTTCATAAACTCCAACTGGGATTTGAAGGCCTTCATCGCAAGCGGGTCCTTCCTGGCCCAGGCCACCCAGAGTTCGGGGGCGAACTTCTTGAACTTCTCGATATCCGAATCTTTCAGGCGGATGATCTCGACCCCCGCGGCCAGGTACTTGGGAACCGCCTCGAGATCGGCCTTCTGGATCGCCGTGTAGTGGTCGATGGAATGCCACGCGACCGCCGCTTCGAGCAGAACCTGGAGGTGCTTGGGGAGCGCCTTCCATTTGTTCATATTCACCTCGATGCTCATCAAGTCGCAGGGCTGGTGGAGGCACGGGGTGGAGGGGGGGCCGACGATGATGTACTTGGCGATCTCGGCAAATCCGAGGTTGTAGTTGATGGCCCATCCGACGTAGTCGGAGGCGTCGATGACGCCCTTCTCCAGGGCCGGGTACACCTCCCCGCCCGGGAGAAGGACCGTAGAGACACCGGCGGCGCGGTAGATGTCCGCGATGATCCCGCCCGGATACCGGATCTTTTTCCCCTTGAATTCCTCGAAGGAGCGGATCGGGACCTTGGAGTGGATCAGGTTGTCGTCGTGCTGGATCGGGCCGAGATACATCATGTTGTGCTTGCCGTAGGCCTCGCGGGCGATCTCCTTTCCGCCAAGGACATTATACCAGGTGTCCCACTGGTCGGGACGGTCCATCCCGAAGGGGTAGGAGGAGAGGAAGGTGGCGACGGGGATCTTGCCGGGCCAGTAAACGTCGAAGCTGTGATAGGCGTCGAAAACGCCCGCCTTGACCGCGTCGAACATCTCGAAAGTTCCGACGATGGCGCCTGCCGGCAGGCATTCGATCTGCAATTGTCCTTCCGTCATCTCGGCCACCTTCTTGCCGAAGTCCTGGAATTTGACGTAGCCCACCGTTCCGGCGTCCCAGGCGGTCTGCATTTTCCACTTGATCGGGGCCGCGGCGGCCGTCACTCTCTTTACGTTTGGAAAACCGAGGGCGCCGGCAGCAGCACCGGCGACCGCAGCTGTTTTGAGAAAACGACGACGAGAAACTTTTTTCTTTTCCTCACTCATTTTGGCCTCCTTGACTCTCTCTGGTTGTAGGTTGGCACACTCCCGGGAAAGCCCCGGGTACGTTGAACTTTCCTTCCTCTTCAAACCTTGACTTCACGCAGGTGAAACTCTGCTCCGATCTGAATGAGTACGGCGCCTGCCTAGTGCTGGCGGCCGCTTGTATAGCTGTTTTCGATAGCATTGAATGATCCCCGATGTCAAGAAGAAATCGTCTCCACGCAAGCGATTTCCATCGTCGTTCCGCCCTTTTAACGAAGCTGCTGAAATCGACTGCTTTCCTACTTTCTATGCGGATTCGATCTGGCGGCGAATGCGCAAGATGTCTTCTGCCTCAGGAGGAAAGGGGTAGTTTCGAATGAGCGGTCCGGGGCGGGAATTCCCGAAAGGCCGGTTGCAGGCGACTTGTCCGTCATGGCCTGTGCACCCTGTCGTCCGAAACGGCTCGCCCGAATCGATGAAGGCATCCATCTGAGCGCGGGGAATGTCGTAACCGGCGATGCTTCCGTCGAAGCGATAGTCAAACCGTTCCGCGCGGCCGATGTCCCGGTCGATGATAAACTGCGCCAATTGTATGCGGCGGTACTGTCCCATCGGAGGGGGGCGGTGATCATCCATCGTGGAGCCTGTTTCAGGGAAATAGGAGAACAGATGCGTATTTCCGCCCAGATCCCTTGTCCGCTGAATCGCCGCACACATCTCCTTTTCGGTCTCGCCCATGCCGACCATCAGATGACTTCCGGCATTTCCCCTGCCGAAGACGGAAACGGCATCCTCAAGAAAACGCCAGTAGGTTTCCCATCGATGGGGGCCGCCTACGCCGGACCCGCGAAACCGATCGAAGAGCTCCGGGGTTGCCAGATCGACCGCAACCCCGATCTTGTCGGCTCCGGCCGACTTGAAATCGTAAAGATCGCCCCGGTTTAGAATTGTCGGAGAGATCAAAAGCGAAACGGGGATGTCGAAGCAGTTCCGGAGTTTTCTACAGATGATCTTGGTGTCTTCGACGGCTTTTTTGTGCGTGATCATCGAGATGCAGATTCTTTTGATCCG
>QZKK01000030.1 GCA_003599475.1 Desulfobacteraceae bacterium | reverse complement strand
TGGGTTTACGGTTCTTTCTTCGGGGGTCGTTGCATGAATGCCCCTATAGTAAATCCCCGGAGTAATTGCAAGAATAATCTTTACCAAGTCAAACTAATCACATCAATTACTCCCTCAAGGCTTTCCAGCACCTGATGATTCCAAAATCTCAACACTTTGAACCCCCGTGTGCCAAGCCAAACATCCCTTTCCGCATCTTCCTTTTTCCGAGCTGCGTGCTGCCCTCCATCCAGCTCGATAACAAGCTTTTCTTCAAAGCACACGAAATCGACTACATACGGCCCAATCGGTTGTTGCCGTCTGAATTTTACGCCTTGCAGTTGCTTGCTTCTCAGTTTGTGCCATAAGATCTTTTCAACTTGTGTGGAATGTTTCCTCAAACCCCTTGCGAGTTTCGTGAGATCTTTCGGCATGTCCACTCCGCCCCCGTCCCAGCTCCTTCCACCCCCACCCTTCACCACCCTAACCCTCCCCCATCAAGGGGGAGGGAACCCGTTTATGCCCCGCTGCCGGGAGAAACCTGAAGCTCCCCTCCCCTTGTGGGAGGGGCTGGGGGAGGGGCCGTTAACCGCAACCCGATCAAGCTCCTCTCCGTATCACTCTCCCCGAGCGATTTCCCGTAAGCTTCCCGTCTTCTACGGCGGGGACCCCGTTGACGATGACCAGATCGATTCCCTCGGGTTTTGCGGAGGGGTTTTCGAAGGTGGCACAGTCTTTCACGGCCTGCGGATCGAAGACCACGATATCGGCATCGAAGCCTTCCTTGAGAAGCCCCTTGCCTTTGATGCCGAAGGTCCGGGCCGCAAAAGACGTCATCTTCCGGATGGCCTCTTCGAGCTTAAGTACCCCTTCTTCCCGGACGTATTTTGAGAGCACCCGCGGGAATGTCCCGCAGAATCGGGGATGGTTCATTGCGCTCCCGGTTTTCGGTCCTCCGTCCGAGCCCACCATGCTCAAGGGGCTCTGCAGGATGCGGCGGACATCGTCTTCATCCATGCTGAACAGGATGATGCCCGCCCCGTGTCCCTCCGCCGCCACCAGATCGAAGATCAGATCGTAGGGATTTACGTCTTTTTTTTCGGCGATTTGGGCCAGCGTAAGTCCCAGGTAGTCCCGGTAGATGCCTGACCGGTTCAGAACGATCCGGTCGAAGCCGGTTCCCTTCAGCATGTTCTCCCAATCGGTATTTTCCTCGATCTCCCGGACGATCGCCCTTCTGACTGCCGGATCTTTCAGCCTGAGGCTGTAGGATGCAGCCCCCCCCGCCATGATGTGGTAAGGGAGAAGCGCCGAAAGGGATGTGCTCGAAGCGCAGTATGGATAGACGTCGCATGTCGCCTCCGTTCCCTTTGAACGGGCACGGCGGAGAAGATCCAGCACTTCTTCGCTCCTTCCCCAGTTGTTTGTCCCGGCGGTTTTCAGATGCGAAATCTGAACCGGCAATCCGGCTGTGTCCCCCACGGCGATCACTTCCTCGATTGCCTCAACCACCTGGTCCCGTTCGCTGCGGATGTGAGAGGTCAGGACCCCATTGTGCCGCGCTGCGATTCGGCCGAGGCAGACCAGCTCCTCCTTTCCCGCATAATTTCCCGGAATATACGCAAGACCGGTCGAGATACCGAGGGCTCCGGCTTCCATGGCTTCCCCGACCAGAGACTCCATGGTTTCGAGCTCTGCACCGGAAGGGGCACGGTTGGCGTTTCCCATGGCGGCGATGCGAACGGACCCGTGGCCGATCAGAGCCCCGATGTTGATTCCGGGCCGGACCGAATCCAGTCGTTCCAGGTAATCGGAAAAGGACTTAAACCATCGGGAGGGAGGGATTTCGGCCGCACCCATGAATTTTAAGGCATCCATGAGCTCCGGAAAATACGCTTCCCCCACGGCAACCGGAGAGGTGCCGCAGTTTCCCGCGATGGTCGTGGTAACTCCCTGGAGAACCTTTTCATCGCAGTCTGTCTTTAGGAACGGGAAAAGGTCGTCGTGACTGTGGGCGTCGATGAATCCAGGGGCTGCAACCCGGCCGGCGGCATCGATCGTTTTTCGTGCGTTTCCGTCGATTTTTCGATCGACGGAAACGATCTTTCCGCCGCGAATCCCGACATCTCCTGCAAAGGAGGGGTTTCCGGTCCCGTCTGCGATTCTGGCGTTTCGGATGAGAAGATCGAATTCGGATGGCATGGTTCACCTTTTGTAGGTTTCAGTGTTCAGTGTTCAGTGTTCAGCGGTTTTCGGGTCCGCAGTGTTTTACCGATTTCGGGTTTGACCTGAAATCGGTAAATCGTAGGTTCAGCTCCCAGGGTTCAAGGCTGCAATCGTTCCTATTTAAAAGTAGTTGTAGGTTGGGTTGAGAGCAACGAAACCCAACCTACGCCCTTGGATATTCTGCCTTGGACATTTTACATTGGACATTTCGCCAGCTTCAACAACTCCAGCACCGCCCCGCACTGGGCAAGAATGCCGGTTCGAAGGGTCGATTCCGGATCCGGAGAAAACGCCGGGGTATGCAGTTGGGCCGGTTTTTCCCCGGAAGCAAGCCTTTCAGGGGCGGTGCAGCCCACATGATACATCAGCAGCGGAATCGGAGGGTCGACCGCTCCGAATTCGCTGAAATCCTCGCTTCCGGTCGAAATCCGGCCTTCGGTCACCCTGTTTTCCCCGAAAAGGTCGCGGAAGGTCTCCGTGATCCGCTGCGTAAGCCCCGAATCGTTGACGACAGGCGGGGTGAAATCGTCAACCCGGATCACCTCCGGCATCCGATCTTCCGGCATCCCCGCGGCCTGGGCAAGCCCGCGGCTGATCCGCCGGATGGCGGCGACGATCTGGTCCCGAAGCTCGATGCTGTATGTGCGGACCGTAAGCTGAAGACAGACCGATTCGGCGATGATGTTTCGCTGCGTCCCCCCGTGGACCGCTCCGATGGTGACGACGGCCGTTTCGGCAGGATCCACCTCCCGGCTCACGATCGTCTGCAGCGCGATCACCGTCTGTGCGGCAAGAACCACCGGGTCTTTGGTCTTGTGCGGGGTTGCGCCGTGACCGCCCATCCCTCGGATCATAATGTCCAGGTTGTCCGATCCGGTAGAAATCGCACCGGAACGGATGGCCACGGTTCCTGTGGGGTGGTTGGGGTTGACATGAAAAGCAAGCGCCCACTGCGGCCGGGGAAAACGCGCAAACAGCCCGTCTGAAATCATCTCCTTTGCCCCCCCGATCGCCTCTTCCGCGGGCTGGGCGACCAGGAGAAGGGTTCCGGACCAGTGATTTTTCATCGCGGCAAGGACACCGGCGGTTCCGATCAGTGCCGTCGTATGAAGGTCGTGGCCGCAGGCATGCATCACGGGCACTTCTTCCCCGGACCGGTTCCGGGTGACAGCGGAACTGGCATAGAAAAGCCCTGTTTCCTCTCGGATGGGAAGGGCGTCCATGTCGCCGCGCAGCATGAGAACGGGACCGGGGCCGTTTTCGGGTCCGTTTTGGATAAGGCCGACCACGCCATGCCCGCCGACACGTTCTGTAACGGTGAGCCCAAGCCTGGAGAATGCCTCGGCCACCCGTCCGGCGGTCTCCTTTTCCTGTCCGGAGAGCTCGGGGGATCGATGGAAGTCCCGGTAGGTTTCGAGCAGTTCGGGGATGCGGCGGTCTACACCGGCGGACAATTCTTTTTTGATCGATTCTAGAAGAGCCATTTTTTTAATTTCTATGGATTATTTCTGCTTGCTGATGTGGGGATCCAGAATATCCCGGAGGCCGTCTCCCAGGAGATTGAGCCCCAGGACGGTGATGAAGATCGCCGCCCCCGGGAAGACCGAGAGCCATGGGGAGATAAAAAGCTGCTGCCGTGCGGTGGAAAGCATCCCTCCCCACGAGGGGGTCGGCGGCTGCACTCCCAGGCCGAGAAAGGAAAGCGACGCCTCCAGCAGGATGGCGTAGGCCACACCGAGTGTGGCGATCACCAGAATCGGTCCGACGACATTCGGCAGGATCTGCGTGAACATGATCCGCACCCTTCCGTAGCCAAGAGCCCTGGCGGCCGTGACGTAGTCGAGCGACCGGGCGGAGAGCACCTGGGATCGGGTGATGCGGCAGGAATAGGACCAGTTGGTGAATCCGAGCGCAAAAAAAACGTTCAACAGCCCGGGGCCGAGAATCGCCATGACGGCCAGGGCAAAGATCAGCGAAGGGATGGAGAGCATGATGTTGGTCAGGCCCACGACCAGATCGTCCCACCATTTGCCGAAAAACCCGGCCGTCATCCCCAATATGATTCCGATCAGGGTGTTGAAGCTCTGGCTGATCAGCCCCACTGCAAGCGAAATCCTCGCCCCGTAGATCACCCGGGAAAGGATGTCTCTTCCCTGGTTGTCCGTACCGAACCAGAACTTCGCATTCGGCGGCTCGTCCGATACCATCAGGTCTGCATCGTCGATCGGATGATAGGGAGCAAGAAAAGGGGCGAATACCGCGACAACCACGATCATAAGGGTGATCAACCCGCCCACGACCAGGTTGGTCCGGTCCATCAGTTTTCGAATGGTGTTTCTCATTGGTACGAAATTCTCGGGTCGATAAAACCGTAGAGCAGGTCGACGACCAGGTTGACCAGCAAAAATACCATGATGATGGTCAGGATGCACCCCTGGGTGACCGGGATGTCGCGCTGGAAGATGGAATCGACCAGCAGCGATCCCAAGCCCGGCCAGGAGAAAAGCTTTTCGACGATCACGGTCTGGCCCATCAGAGCTCCGAACTGGAGCCCGGCTGTCGTCAGGACGAGAATGAGCGTGTTCCGCCAGACATGCCGGGTATTGACCATCAGTTCGGAGAGCCCCTTGGATCTTGCCGTCCGGATATAGTCGGTCGTCAGAATCTCCACCACCGCCGCCCGCGTGGCCCGCGCCAGCAAGGCCATATACCCGACCCCGAGAGTGAAACCGGGCAGGATGATATTTGCGAAATTCCCCTCGCCGTACCCCTGAGGGGGGAGAATCTTCAGTTTCACGGACACCAGGTACATCAGCAGCAGGCCGAGCCAGAACTGGGGCATCGACACCCCGGATACGGCCCCCATCATGGTGACGGTGTCGAGCCATTTCCCCTGCCGGAGGGCGGAGTAGAAGCCCAGCGGAATCCCCAGGGATACCGCGATGGTCATGGCCACCACAGCCAGCTTCAGGGTCGGCCATAGCCGCGTCGCAATCAAATCGTAAACCGGCTCTCTCCTCAGAAAAGAAAGCCCCAGGTTGCCCTGGGAAAGATCCTTCAGATAGATCAGGTAGCGGAGCCAGATCGGCTTGTCCAAGCCCCACTCTATCTTCATCCGTTCGATGTACCGGGCATCGATGTTTTGATCCTGCTCCCCCCCCGCCATCAGCGCAGCGTTTCCCGGAAGCACGTTGAGCAGCAGGAAAATGATGATCGTGATGGCCAGGATCGTCGGGATGAACTGGAGCAGTCTTCGAACGGCGTAGGCAAGCATGGGATCTCTTCCATCACTTCGAGGGGGGCGTTTTTGCCCCCCTCGAAGTGAAGCGGTGTTTATTTTACATTCGCCCGGGGGGATTTCTCATCGACCCAGACGTTTGTCATATCCTGATACATCATCTCGATGGCGACGGCCTGCAGCCCGTGCACCCAGGGCTGGTGGGCCATGACCGCCTTATTGTAGTTGAAGAACCAGACCGGCGCATCCTCTGCGAAGATGGCGTTTGCCTTCATAACGAGCTCCATCTTCTTTTTCGAATCGCGCTCCTTTGCGGCCTGATCGAGGATCTTGTCATACTCCGGATTGTTGTAGGCGATATAGTTTCCGGCTGCCTGCGGGTTGTTCGACTTCCATCGCTCCATGGCCTTCAGAGGGTCCGTGGGGGAGCCGACCGACCAGATGTACATCTGAAAATCGCCGGTGCGGTTTTTCTCCGCCATGGCCGCCCCTTCCATCTGCTGGATTTTGAGCTCGATATTGAGCTTCTTGAGATACGGCAGGATCGCTTCATAGACGACGGTTCCCCAGGAGGAGTTCGCGGTTCCGATCGCCTCCACCGTAAAGCCCTTCTCGTACCCGGCTTCTTTCATCAACTGCATCGCCTTTTCCGGGTTGTACTCGTACTTGATCGGCTTTGGGCCTTCCCCCCAAAGCGGGGTCGGCAGCCACCCCTGGCAGGGGTAGGCTTTGTCCTTCATAAGCTTCTTGATGATCAGATCCGCCGGGATGGCGTAGTTGATCGCCTGCCGGACGCGCTTGTCGCTTAACGGCTTCACTTTCTGGTTAAACCCGATGTGCCGGGTGAAAAGCTCGACCACCTCGAGCATGTTCTTGGAAACGACCGGATCGGCCAGATACTCGGGATAGTTCACCCCCTCGACGATGGACCCATCGAGGTCTTTGGCCTTGAAGGCAAGATCCCGGGCTGCCGCCTCGGTCATGATCTTGTAGCTGACCTTGTCCAGATAAGGGCGGCCCTCCATGTAGAAGTCGGCAAACTTCTCGATGATCACCTCGGACCCTTTGATCCATTTGACCAGCTTGAAAGGGCCGCATCCGACCGGCTCGGAAGAAAATTTATCTCCCAGCTTTTCCACTTCCTCCCTGGGAACGATGGAGGTTCCGGGTTGTTGGAGGGCGTGCTTGATGTCGACCGGGTTTTCCAGGGTCATCTCGAGGGTCAGATCGTCGATTTTTTTCAGCCCGGCGATTTTATCGGCCTTCCCGTTTTCGACATCCTGAACGCCCTTGATATCCCGGATGTACATCACATTCGGCGATGAAGGCTTCATGGAGGCGATGCGGTTATATGACCAGATGATGTCCTCGGCGGTCATCTTCCGGCCGTTGTGAAATTTGACATTGGGGCGCAGCTTGAACGTATAGACCAGGCTGTCGTCCGAGATCTTTACGCTCTCTGCAAGCTCAAGGACAGGCATGTTCTTTTCTGAATCCCATCGATAAAGGGATCGGAAGACGTTCATGCTGACCAGAAAATCCTGGACGCGGGTCGACTTGTGGGGATCGAGCCCGAAAAGATCCCCTCCGTAAGGCGCCATGAAGTTTAGGGTTCCCCCCGAACGGGCGGCGAGGGCTTCCGACGATCCAAAACCGAAAAGAACGGAAACAAGGAGCAAAAGAATGCAGACCTTTCTCATACGACCTCCTTTATTGGGGTTAGAAAAAAGATGTTGCGGCGTTTGAGAGCCGATCGAAACGGGTAAACGCCGAGCGAATCGGAGCAGACCGATGCTGTTCATACAATTTCAATCAAATGGATGTCAACATCAAGTTTCTATCTTGACAATCGAACTGCAATCCGGGATGTATTCTCTTTCAACGCCCTCCCCCTGAGTGCGGGCGGATCGGCATGCTCAAGCGAAATGAGGAGAAGCCATGGTCCAGAACGACCGGCTGTTGGAGCTCGACTCCCTGAAAACCTATTTCTATACCTATGCCGGAATCGCAAAGGCCGTCGATGACGTGTCCTTTACGCTGAACCGGGGGGAGACGCTCGGGTTGGTCGGCGAGTCCGGGTGCGGAAAAAGCGTCACCGCCCTCTCGATCATCCGGCTGATCAAAGAGCCTCCGGGAAAAATCGCGGGGGGCGAAATCCGGTTCAACGGAATCGATCTCCTGAAACTTCCTCTGAAGAAAATCAGGCGCATCCGCGGAAAGCGGATCTCGATGATCTTTCAGGAGCCGATGACATCGCTCAATCCGGTCTACACCATCGGACGGCAGATCTCCGAGATGTTTTTCCTGCACATGAATAAAGGGAAGCGCGAAAGCCGCGATCTTTCCGTCGATATGCTGCGGCAGGTCCAGATCCCTCTCCCCGAAAAAAGGGTGGACGAATACCCCCACAAGCTTTCTGGCGGCATGCGGCAGCGCGCCATGATCGCCATGGCGCTTTCCTGCAAGCCGGAGATCCTGATCGCCGATGAGCCGACAACGGCCCTCGATGTGACCATCCAGGCGCAGATCCTCGAACTGATGGTTCATTTGAAGGAAAATTACCAAACGGCGATCTTGATGATCACCCACGACCTGGGGGTCATTGCAGAGACCACGCAGCGGATCGTAGTCATGTATGCGGGGAAGGTGATGGAGACCGGGAGCGCGGAAGTGATTCTAAAAGACCCCAAACACCCCTACACCCGGGGGCTGATGCGATCGATCCCCCGGATCGGAGAACGTGCAAAACACGGGCGCAGCAGGCTTCATGAAATCGAAGGAGTCGTTCCGAGCCTGTTGTCGCTTCCGTCCGGGTGCAGCTTTCATCCGAGGTGTCCGCATGTCAAGACCGTCTGCCGCGAGAGGGCATCGGATCTGATCCAAGTGGGGGTCGAAGTCGGGGAATCGCACCAGGTCCGCTGCTGGCTCTACGCGGAGAAATAGAGGAGGAGCTGCTTGGAAAGCATTTTGCGTGTAAAGGACCTGGAGGTCCATTTCCCCATCCGGAAGGGAATGTGGTCCCGGGCTTCTACGAGCTTCGTACATGCCGTAGACGGCATCTCCTTCGATCTCAACATAGGGGAAACGCTCGGAATCGTGGGAGAGAGCGGGTGCGGAAAGACCACCACCGGCCTTGCGGTTCTCCGGCTCATCGAGCCGACCGGAGGCAAGATTTCATTCCGCGATAAAGATATGTCCACCATCGATGGAGGCGAGCTGCAGTCGCTTAGAAAGGAGATGCAGATCATCTTCCAGGATCCTTACTCCTCCTTGAACCCGAGGATGACGGTAAAACGGATCCTGGGAGATCCCATGCGAATCCACGGCCTCTATCACGGCCGGGAAATGGATGCGCGGATCGCATACCTTCTAACGAAGGTCGGACTCTCCGCGGAGCAGGGGGAGCGCTACCCCCACCAATTCAGCGGAGGACAGCGGCAGCGGATCGGAATCGCCAGGGCGTTGTGTCTGAATCCACAGCTTATCGTCGGAGATGAACCGGTATCGGCGCTCGATGTGTCGATACAGGCGCAGATCATCAACCTTCTGATCGATCTGCAGAAGGAATTCCATCTTTCCTATATCATCATCTCCCACGCCCTTGCCGTGGTGGAGTACCTGTGCGACCGGATTGCGGTCATGTACCTTGGAAAGATCGTGGAGACGGCCACCTATCGGGACCTCTATGCCAGCCCGACGCACCCGTATACACAGGCGCTCCTTTCGGCCATTCCGACGCTTGACCCGAAAGTCCGAACGAAGCGGATCATCCTTGCCGGCGATGTGCCAAGCCCCGTCAACCCGCCGTCGGGCTGCCGCTTCCATCCGCGGTGCGCCTACCGGAGGGATGTCTGCAAAGGAATCGAACCCGAGCTCAAGCCCGTAAGCACGGATCATTTTGTCGCCTGTTATAAGACCGAGTGGGATGGCCAGCTCATATGAAACTTCACCCCGCTCAAAGAAAATTCCAAGCTCCAAGCACCAAAATCCAAACAATAAGACAAAGTAAGCAAATGAAGAAAAAATCAAACGAAGAGCTTACGAAGCTTCACCCCGTCACCCCCACCCCCGTGTCAAGCACGGGGCAGGCTCTGACCCTCCCCCGTCGAGAGGGAGGGAAACAGAAACTCCCCTCCCGGGTGGGAGGGGCTGGGGGAGGGGGAAATGCGCACCGAATTTTTCTTATCGATTAAACCGGTCGCTTCGGCAGCGGTGCTGACACCTGAAACCTATCGTTTAGGAGACAATCATGGCCGATAGAGTTCTTTCGAAACTGGATCCTTCCTACACGCTTCGCATTCTCAAAGACATGATCCGCATCCCCTCGGTGGTGGGGGAAGAAGGGGATCTGGCGCGCTATATTTTCGAGGAACTGAAGAGGCTGGGTCTCGAATGCAGGCTGCACGAGATCGAGCCGGGAAGACCCAACGTGTATGCCCGGATTCAGGGAAGCCCCTCCGGAAGGAAGCTTCACTTCAACGGCCACACCGATACCATCCCCGTTGTGGAAGGGTGGGAGACGGACCCGTTCGAGCCTACGGAAAGAAACGGCCGGATATACGGACTCGGGGCCTGCGACATGAAGGGGGGAATCGCCTGCATCATGGACATGATGCGCGCCTTTTCAGCCTCGAAATACCGGTTCGACGGGGAGATTTCCTTTTCGGCGGTCATCGATGAGGAGGCGTTCAGCAAGGGGGCCAAGGCCGTACTGGACACCGAATTCCGGGAGGCGGACGCGGTGGTGCTGGCCGAGCCCTATGCAGGGGATGCGGACAAACCGATTCCGCTCGGCATCACCGGAAAGGTCCTCTACGACATCCTGGTCAAGGGAAAGGCCGCCCATGGGTTCAGCCCGCAAAACGGAATCAATGCCGTCGAGGAGGCCGCACGAATCCTCTGCAATCTGAATCGGCTCGATTTCAAAAAACACCCGGATTTCGGGAAGGGGAATTTTTCGACGCTGAAAATCGAAGGCGGCTACAAGGTCTATTCGGTCGTCGTTCCGGACCGCTGCCGCTTCGAAGTCAACCGGCTGCTGGTGCCGGGGGAAACAGCAGCGGGCGCCACAGAGGATATGGAGAGTCTCATCCGAAGTCTGAAGCTGGCGGCTGAAGTCGAAGTGAAGATGAAGCCGCCCCGCTACGAAGCCTACATGATGAAAAAGGATGCACCGATTCTAAAAGCGTTCGACTCCGTCTATCGGGAGGTCACCGGCGCCGCCCCCGTCTACAACTACTCAAACGGCATCACCGATGCCAATGTGTTTGCCGGCGAGGCCGGAATCGATTGCCTTCACCTGGGGCCAAAAAGGGGCGCCGTCCACCAGAAAAACGAATACGTTTCCCTGGAATGCCTGCCCCGGATCTCCCGGATGTTTACCCTGACCGCCCTGCGGTTTCTCTCGAACGGAAACGACGGGAGGGCTTAATCCCTGCGCAGAGAAGAAAGCATCTCCATGATCCGCGTGAGGCCGGTTCCGACGTTTTCCCGGGGCGTTGAGTAGCTGATTCGCAGATACCCTTTTCCGGAGGGTCCGAATTCGTCTCCGGGGGTCACGGCCACGTGGCATTTCTCCAGGAGCATGTCCGCAAGCTCCCATCCGTCCATGGAAAGACCGGTCTTCAGCCACAGGTAGAAGGCGCCCTGCGGTTCGATAAAATGGATCTTCGGATCGGTCCGGAGCATGCTTACGGCAAGCTTGCGCCGGGCGGCGTACTCCTCGAGCATCGGTCGAATCAGCCGGTCGCCTTCATCGAATGCGGCCAGAGCCCCGTATTGAACAAAGGTAGTTGCGTTGATCACCGTATGCTGCTGGGCTTTGTCAAGCTCCCAGATCAGATCGGCCGGTCCGATCACCCAGCCCAGACGCCAGCCGTCCATGGCAAACGACTTGGAAAAGGAGTTTACCGTAAGTGTGCGCTCCCGCATCCCCGGGAGGGCCGCAATCGGCAGGTGTTCGTTCGGAGGATAGACGATCCGGTCGTAGCACTCGTCTGAAACCACGACAAGATCGTGCGCCCGTGCCTTTGCGGCGACAATCTCAAGGCTCTCCCGGTCGAGACAGGATCCGGTCGGGTTGTGGGGGGTGTTCAGAAGGATGACCTTGCTCTTTTCCGTGACGCACGATTCGAGCGCATCCGCCGAAATACGGTACCCTTTCTCCGCTTCAAGCGGCATGAAAACGGTTTTTCCGCCCATGAATTCGGCCCAGTCCCTGTAAAATAGAAACATCGGATCCGCGACGATCACTTCATCGCCTGTCTCCACCAGGGCCATCAGGCAGTCGATGAGCGCGCCGCTTCCCCCGGCCGTGATGAGAACCTCGCTCAAAGGATCCATATCGATCCCGTAGCGGCTGTGGAAATCCCGTGCGACCGCCGTGCGCAGCTCAGGGATCCCCATGCTCGAGGTATAGTGGACAAGCCCCTTTTCGATCGCCCGAACGGCCGCATCCTTGATCGGCCGGGGAGTATCGAAATCGGTCCTTCCCGATTCGAAATGGATCACTTTATGCCCCTGGGCTTCCAGGCGATGCGCTTTTTCAAACACCCGCCGGATCCCCGACTGGTGGATCCGCGCCATCTTTGCGGCTGCAAACCGGTTCATGATTGGTTGTCCTCTCGATTGTTCTGTCTTTCGATTTTCAGGAATATGTATTCGATTTGAATGGATCCGTCAATCGCCGTCCGAACCTCCTTTCGAAAACCCGTCCGGCACTTGATCGACTCCCAATGATGAGTATATTTAAGGTTGACTGTTTCATTTATTCTGCAACTCATGGATATAATTGGCGATTGGAAACAGATTGAAAACAGTGTGATAAGAAACCATACGGGCTGCGGGAACGAACTCATGCCCGTCGATCACATATCAGGAGGCGGTCTCATGATCGATGAACATCAGGAAGAAACGAAATCCGAATGCGGAATCCGGTGCGAAGAACATTTCAACGACTGTGTCGAGCACGAACGGCTGAGATGCCTGGAGGAATACGATAGCTGCAGGTCCTCCTGCGAAGATATAGAAGATATCATCAAATAGGAAACGCGTTCTATTTTTGCTGTCGATTGTCGAGCAAGGGGAGCAGGAAACAAACCGTGTTCACGAGAAGCTCCCCACACCATTTCTGCGCCTCGCTTCCGATATATTTCCGCGCTTCTTCGGAATCCGTGAAATCGAACCCGGAGATGCCGCGGCAGTCGACGCTTCCGAATCTTTCTCTTGTGAGCTCCCGGAAAAAGTCGAACGTGCGGATTCCAAGCGCTTTGCACAGGTCGCGGCCCTCACGGTCAACCGATCCGTATCTGAGGCCGATTGCAACCATTGCGCCGAGCAGGATCCCGCATGTCCCGCCTCTGAGGGCCGATCCGCCGGGCAGTGCCGTTGCCAGGCGGGTGATGCGTTCGTCCACCTCCCCGAGGTATTCTTGTGCAACCTGCACAAGAGCACCCGCTCATGTATACCCTTCAAGGAAGTATTTCTCGGCTCTTTCGGTGTATTCGTTCTGATGCACCCTATCCATGCGGAGATCGTTTCCTTTCTATTCAGATTCAAACCGTAAAAACCGGTTATGCCGGTTCGGGAACTCATACGGCAGGAGGGGGCCGGATGTCAAGCGGATTGAAAACATTCATCGCCGATTCCAAGTATGGCTACAGTGGTCTGCCCGGATGGCCGAGGTACTCCTCCAGATTTTCCAGAAACATACTCCATGGCATGGCAAGGACATCTTCGATTCGATACGCATGGTCGACGTGCGAAACTACATGGAGCGGGACGTTAGGGTAGTCTTCTCGAAAGGAGCGAAGTCCGCTCAGATGAGAACCCGTGACGTGTCTTACGGATTTGATTTCGAAAGCGCCGATGAGCTTGCCGTGCTTTTCGATAATCAGATCAACCTCGGCCCCATGGTTGGTTCGCCAGAAGTAAATACTCGCTTCGCTTTGAAGGTAGCTTAGCATCCGGTGCGTTTCCAAAATAATAAACTGCTCGAATAAGCGGCCCGTTAGTACCGGATCTGGTGGGGCAGTCAATTGCCGGTTCAAGCTGTTGGTTACTCCCAGATCAAAAAGATAGAACTTTGAGTGAGCAACGAGGCGCTTCCTCAGGCTTTTTGCCCAAGGCATGAGGCGAAAACCGATCAGCGTGTCCTCGAGGATTTCATAGTAAGACTGTACGGTTCTGGTGGGAACCTGGCATTCCCTTCCGATCGCTGTGAAACTGATCAATTCTCCGAATTGACTGGCCGCCAGATCGAGGAAACGAGAGAAACCCCCAAGGTTCCTTACCAGACCTTCGGCCTGAATTTCTTCTTTGAGATAAGTCTCCGTGTATGCCCGGAGGATATCGGTTTTTTGTTCCTGGCTTCGGCCATATACCCCTGCGAGCGTTCCGAACCGGAGGACATCCCGGAGGTCGAAGGTGTCCGCGATTTCCTGGCATACGAAAGGAAAAAGCCGCCTTTGTACAGCTCTTCCTGCAAGGAGATTTACCCCTCCTTGCCGCATCTTGCGGGCGCTCGAACCGGTAAGGACAAACAGGCAGCCGGTCTTCTCGATGAGGTAGTGTACTTCATTGAGAAGCTGCGGTACCCTTTGCACCTCGTCGATGATGATCCTGCCGATGCCTTCTCGTTCAATCTTCTCAAGGGCCTCCCGCCGCATCAGATCCGGATACTTCGAATACCTCAGGAATTGATCTGTCATTAGCAGATCGATCTTCCATACGTTACCGGTGAAGATGAGATCGACGAGGGTGCTCTTTCCTGTTTGGCGCGGGCCGAAAAGAAAGAACGATTGAGAATCCGGCAGATTGCAAATTCTGTTAATCATATTGCAGGATTGTACGGTAAAACGGCAACAATGTAAACATATCTCTCAATCGCTCGGTTGATTTTCGAGCAGAAGGGACCAAAAACGTGCCGTACCCATATTGAAGCTTCCCTCAAGTACACGGTTTTTGGTGCTTCGTTGCCCCGAATCCTTCTGCGGAGATGCCCCGGCTATGATTTTATGTTCGTTTCAGATATATTGGGGCAGGACTCAGGAATGAGAATCGGCGAACCGGCGAGGAGGCAGGGTTCATTCAGGATGATAGATCCGGAAACAGCGGAAAAATTCAGGTATCAAGGGGAGATTTTCGCAAACCGCGTAAAAAAACGCTTCAAGCACTTCCGCAAGCGTTTCGCAAGGCAGAACATCGAGGTTTTCAGGCTGTATGATTGGGATATCCCTGAGGTTCGTGCGGTCGTGGACTGGTATTCGGGGCACCTGGTCATCGGAGAGTATATGAGGCGCCAATCGTTGCCGGAATGGCTTCCGATGATGGGGGAGGCCGCCGCCCGTGCGCTCGAGCTTCCCATGGAAAAAGTCCATCTGAAGCAGCGGCGTGCCGGAAAAACGGAGGGGAAGCGGTACGAACGGATCGCGCATACCGATGAAAAGCTCGTCGTCTCCGAACGGGACCTGAAGTTTTATGTCAATCTTTACGACTATGTCGATACAGGACTTTTTTCCGATCACAGGAATACGCGGCGGATCGTCCGGGAGGGGGCCGCAGGGCGTGATTTTCTCAACCTCTACTGCTACACGGGGGCTTTTACCTGCTATGCCGCAAAGGGGGGCGCCCGGACCACCGTGTCGGTGGATCGATCGGATAACGCACTCCGGTGGGCCGGGGAAAACCTGGAGCTCAACGGAATCGCCAAAGAAGGAAACCTTCTGGTGCAAGCGGATGCATTCGATTTCCTGAAGAATGCGAAGCGCAGGGGAAAGGCCTTCGATCTGGCCGTGGTAGACCCGCCGTCCTATTCCACGACCCGCATCCGGAAGGATGAATTCGATGTTTTAAGAGATCACCCCAGGCTGCTGGAAGCAGTCGTCGGGGTGATGAGAAGCGGGGGTGTAATTTTTTTCTCGACCAATCACCAGGATTTCGAACCTCGCCTTGAGCCGTTGGAGGTTTCCGAAGCAAGGGAAATCACCAGGCTCACCATCCCCGAAGACTACGCAAGCAAGAGAAAGACCATCCACCGCTGCTGGCGGATCACGGTCTGAAACGATCCGCAGATTCCACAGATCGATGTAAACGACATTCCAGGGGCCGGATACCGGCAGAATGCCGATAGAACCTCACTCCGACGAAGGACCAAAGTACCAAAAGCCCCTGAAACCGGAGAATTGCGGAAACAAATTTTAAACTTGACACACGGATCGTATTTAAATAGGGACTTCGTTCACCGTCTCCTTTTTTCCATTGCCATCTGTGTCTACATTTTTATGCAAAGCGATGGGGCCGGAGGAGGGAGAAATCCGCTGCTGTTCCGGACGGCTAAATACTCGAAATCCGATCTACTGAAATCTTCCAAGCAAAAGAAAAGAGGATGGACAAGCGATGAAATTCGCAGAGGGCAGGGCCGCCCAAGGCGGTGCGGAAATGAAATGGGACCGGACAGCCGATGTCGTCATCGCCGGTTACGGCGGAGCGGGCGCTGCGGCCGCAATCTCCGCCCACGATGCCGGGGCGCAGGTTGTCATCCTGGAGAAGATGGATACCGGTGGAGGCAATACGCGCGTCTCCATGGGGGGCTTTCTCTGTCCGTCGAATCCGGAGGATGCTTTCCGGTATTTATCGGCCCTTTACGATTTCTCCCATTCGGATAAAGACGAAGAGATGGTGCGGACCTTTGCCGAAGAAGCCGTCAAAAATGTCTTGTGGGTGAAAGGATTGAAGGAAGGAATCGAGGTCCATACGTATGGACATGCGGGGTTTCCCCAGGCCCCCGGCTCGGAGTCGATGGATAAATATATCGTCGAAGGGAAGGGGAAGGGGGCGACTCTTTTTGCCAGGAATCTCTGGCACCTTCTTTCCTATGCCGTAGAAGAAAAACGAAAAATCCCCGTCCTGACCCGTACGCCGGCAAGAGAACTGATCACGGGAGACCGGGGAGAGGTCATCGGTATACTCGTCGAGCAAGAGGGGAAAAAGGTCGCTATCCGGGCGAACCGCGCCGTCATTTTGACGACAGGCGGATATGAATTCGATCCGAAAACCCTTCAAAATCACGTCAAAGGATATCCCATCTACGCATCCGGCAGCCCGGCGAACACGGGCGACGGCATCCGGATGGCTCAAAAGGCGGGGGCTTCACTGTGGCATATGAACGGGGTATCGTGCGCGCTCGGCATAAAAGTGCCCGACTTCGAGGCGGCATTTCTTGCTTCGATCGCTCCGCCGGGCCACATTTTTGTGGATAAAGGCGGCAGGAGATTTGTCAATGAACAGGCAATCGAAATCCATGCGGGGCTTCTGGCGGTCGATCACTATGATACGCACCGACTGGAATACCCGAGAATTCCCTGCTATGCGATCTTTGATGAAACCGCCCGGATGCAGGGTCCCATTTCCAGGAGAGCGGGGCTCGGGGCCGCCGGAGAGCAATACCGATGGAGCAAAGACAACAGTGCCGAGATCGAAAAAGGCTGGATCGTAAAGGGGGCGACCCTTGCCGAACTGGCCGGAAAGCTCAACATGAACCCGGTCGCGCTCGAAGAAACGGTTGGCGAATGGAACGAGGATGTAAAAAAGGGCCGGGATACCCGGTTCGATCGACCGGTGCGATCCAAGGCGGAAGAGAAGCCCGCATACAAGGATGTGACTCCGGCTGTCCTGTCCGCACCGATTGAAATCTCTCCCTTTTACGCCGTGCCGCTTTTCCCATGTCTCATCAACACACAGGGCGGCCCCCGCCGGAATGCGCATGCCCGCGTTCTGGACGCCTTCGGAAGACCTATTCCCAGGCTCTACAGCGCCGGTGAGCTGGGTTCGATGTGGGGGATCATCTACCAGGGGGCGAGCAACATCGGCGAATGTATGGTTTTCGGCCGGATCGCGGGAAGGAATGCAGCCGGTGAAATGCCTTGGATATAGCCTCCATACCCCAAAGAGACCTCCTTTTGAGTAACCGTTCACTGGTTCAGCGTTAACGAGTTCATCAATTTCGATTGACAATCAGACGGGCTTCATATCTATATGGATATTACAGGTGTCGGCATGAACGAATGAACGTTCATGATGTAGGACGCGAACCTGAAATTGCCCCGGAAACTCAATCTCTTCTGTCCTCTCTGCGGCTCCTGTTTGGATCTTCATCCTCGCCGATTTGGTTTGCACATCCGACTCCTGTGACAGGTACTTTTTCGCTTTGACGCGATTTCCGGCTTGTTCGTTTTTCAACAGCGGCGTTCGATTTGGAAGGGATGCCTCGGATACGATGCATCGTAACCTGGCCGAATTTTAAGATCGCCCCGATAAAGGGATCGGTGCCTCGCAAAGCACCGGGAAAAGCGAAAGGGGGCCGCTATGACAAACGCATTGAGAAAGACGGGAATCGAGATGGTTGGCGACGTTCCATGGGGGACGCACTTCTGCCATTTCTACGAAACCCGGAAAGACATGCTCGACATCCTGATCCCTTATTTCAAGGCAGGACTGGAAAACAAAGAATTCTGCATGTGGATCGTGTTTGATCCCCCGCCGACGAAGCAAGAGGCGAGAAACGCGCTGATCGGAGCTTTTCCCGAAGCCGACCGGCACCTGACGGCAGGAGACATCGAGATTATTCAGCATTCGGAGTGGTATCTCAAAGACGACAAATTCGACGTGCGACGGGTCGTAGATGCCTGGAAGGAGAAGCTGGACAAGGCTCTGGACCGCGGCTACCACGGAATGAGAGTAAACGGCATCGAAGCATGGCTGACGGATAAGGATTGGAAGGCTTTTGCAGAATACGAAGGAGAACTCAACCGGTTGATCGCCGGGCAGCGGATGATCGTATTGTGCACGTATCCGCTCGCCGGTACCAGCGCGGATAGGATCTTCGACGTGGCCCGCACGCACCAGCTTACCATCGCGATGCGCAACGGAAATTGGGATGTCCTCGAAACCCCGAAGCTAAAGCAGGCTAAAATCGAATTGAAACAGCTCAATGAAGAGCTTGAGCAGCGGATCGTGGAACGGACTGCGGAGCTTGGAACCGCAAATGAGCATCTGAGACGGGAGATGGCCGAGCGCAAACGTACGGAGGAGGCGCTGCAAAAATCCGAGGAAGAACTCCGCACGCTGTTTGCCGCAATGACCGATGTCGTTCTGGTGCTGGATGCAGACGGCCGTTACATTAAAATCGCCCCGACAAACCCCTTGAACTTGTATCAGCCTTCGGAAGAGCTGATCGGAAAAAAGATCGATGAAATTCTTCCCGCAGAAGATTCGGATAAAATCATCCACCAGATCAAGAGATCTTTGGAAAGCCGCCAATCGATCAATTTCGAGTACAAGTTGAATATCGGAGAGAGGGAAGTGTGGTTTGACGGCACAGTCTCGCCGCTGACTGAAAATACGGTATTTTGGTTTGCACGCGATATCACCGAACGCAAGCGTTCGGAGGAAGCGCAGAAAAAGCTCGAAGAGCAGTTTCTCCGGGCACAGAAGCTCGAATCCATCGGGAGGCTTGCGGGCGGGGTGGCGCACGATTTCAACAACATGCTGGGCGTGATCATCGGCTACACGGAGCAGGCATTGACGGAATTGGCCCCACAGGATCCGGTCCAAAAGGATCTGCAAGAGGTGATGTCTGCCGCGAAGCGCTCCGTCGACCTTGTCCGGCAGCTTCTCGCTTTTGCCCGCAGGCAGGTTGTAAGCCCTGTGGTTCTTGACCTGAACGATACGTTGGAGAGCATGCTGAAGATGCTCCGCCGGCTCATCGGGGAGGACATCGACCTGGTCTGGATGCCGGGCCACAAACTCTGGAAAGTCATGATCGACCCCTCGCAGGTCGACCAGCTTCTCGCAAATCTCATGGTCAACGCCCGTGATGCGATCGCCGGCGTAGGCAAGGTGATCATCCATACGGACAATGTGACTCTCGATGAAGCTTTTTGTGCAGAACATGCGGATTGCGTTCCCGGCGACTATGTGCTCCTTTCGATAAGCGACAGCGGGACCGGCATGGACGAAAAGACGCTCGCAAACATCTTCGAGCCTTTCTTCACCACCAAGGAAGCGGGCAACGGCACCGGATTGGGACTTTCGACCGTATACGGCATCGTCAAACAAAACGACGGCTTCATCGATGTCGACAGCGAGCCGGGACGGGGGACGATCTTCAGGATCTATATCCCCCGATTCGAAGCCGCATCCGTCGAGTCTCCTGTGGAGCAAACGGCGATAATCCCCCGGGGAGGCACGGAGACGATATTGATCGTAGAGGATGAGGAGTCCGTGTTGAAGCTCGGCAGGATGCTTTTAGAGCGTCTGGGGTATACGGTCCTTGCCGCCAGGAAACCGTCGGAGGCAATCCGGCTGGCCGAAGCACATGCAGAAGCACACGCAGGGGCAATCGATCTTTTAATCACCGATGTGGTGATGCCTGAGATGAACGGCCGGGAGCTGATCGATCGGATCGCAGCCGTCTGCCCCCGGATCAAAAGCCTCTATATGTCCGGTTATACGGCCGATGTGATCGCCCACCGCGGGGTTTTAAGACAGGGAGTGCATTTCATTCAGAAGCCTTTCACAAAAACCGTGCTGGCCCAAAAAGTCCGCGAGGCTCTGGAGCAGGAATCCGGAACCGACGAAAAGGAGAAATAGTAAACGTTCACAGGTTCAGCGTTAAAAGGTTGAAAGGTTGGTTGATTTCAATGCCTTAAGATTCTAGTAAACTTTTGATGTTCTCGAATGTTTTAGGGTTGAAAACCTGTAAACCGGCGCGGTTCTCAACCTCTGAACATTGAACCTTTGAACCCCTGAAC
>QZKK01000242.1 GCA_003599475.1 Desulfobacteraceae bacterium | reverse complement strand
TATCCCTTTTCTCTGCAGTAGTCCTTAAGATCGGTGCCGAATCCGTCTTCAAATCCGGGATCTATGTAAAGTGCGATCAACTCGTAGCGAACCGGAACCCAAGCGCGTCGTTCGTCCAGCATCTGCATCAGGGTGAGGCTGTCTCTACCCCCCGAAAGCCCCACTCCGATTCTATCCCCATCGGCGATCATGCTGTAGCGGTGCAATGCCTTGCCTACAGACCGGTTCAACGATCGATGCGAACGGCTTGCTGTATGGCTCGATTTTGACAAGGGAATACCAAGGAGATCTAAGTATTTGCCGCCTCGTCCTTTTGCTCCTCTTGATCCGCCGGCTCGGTTTTCTCCATTTCCGCGAGCTCCTTTTGATTCGTTTGCTCCGTGAGCTCCTTTGGTGCCTCTTCCACTTTGTGCAGGTTCACTTTGCCGGCGGCAATTTCCCGCAGGGCGATGACGATATCTTCATTCTTGGGGGAACTGACCAGATATTCGGATCCTTCCCGGATCTGTCGAACCCTCTTGGCTGCCATGTTCACCAGCAGAAATCGATTGGATACACGTTTCAAGCAGTCTTCCACTGTAATTCTCGCCACGATTAAACCTCCGGATGTCGTTCATGATTTCGAAATAAACGGTTTAACGAATATCGACCAGGTCGTAGTGCCGCTTCCCTCCGGGCGCATTCAAAACCACCGAGTCTCCCGGTTTTTTCCCCAACAGTGCCTTGCCCAGAGGCGAAGAATAGGATATCCGACCCTTTTCGATATCGCTCTCATCGACCCCTACGAGCTGGTATTCGACAGTCTCTTCGGTATCGATATTTTCCAATAGAACCGTCGAACCGAAAATCACCTGATCTTTTGGCAGATGATCGGTATCGATGATCTCCGCATGGTTGATTTTGTATCCCAATTCATTGACCCGTCCTTCGATAAACGACTGCCGCTCTTTGGCTGCATGGTACTCGGCATTTTCCGAAAGATCTCCATGGGCACGGGCCGCTTCGATGGCCTTGATGATCTGAGGCCTTTCGACCGACTTCAAGTGGTCAAATTCTTTCTTCAAAGCTTCATAGCCTTGTCTTGTCATGGGTACTCGTTCCACTCGAATACGCTCCAATCTATGGTTACTGATTATTGAGTCGTTGATTACCGGTTATTCACGCCGATACAGCCCGCTTCTCATGCGACCGGGACGGACGATCACGCATTGAATTCACTCCTCCCGAACCGGTAACTGAATCACTCAATAACTGAATAACCGCATCTCTTATAAATATTCGCTCGCCAGAATCTCTGCGATCTGCACCGCATTGGTGGCAGCCCCCTTGCGGATGTTGTCTGCAACCACCCACATGTTGATCCCGTTTGCGATGGACTCATCGTCCCGAATGCGCCCCACCAGAGTCAAATCCTGACCGGCCGCATCGGTTGCCAGAGGATAGATGTTTTTTGCCGGATCGTCCATTACCTTGATAGCGGCTTCTTTCTGGAGCAGTGCCCTGACTTGGTCGGCAGAGACGTGTTCCCTGGTTTCGATGTTGATCGCCTCGGAGTGCCCGTAGAATACCGGAACGCGAACCGTTGTGGCAGTGACTCCGATGCTGTCGTCTTCGAGAATTTTCCGCGTCTCATTGACCATCTTCATCTCTTCCTTGGTATATCCGTTTGCGAAAAAGACATCGATGTGCGGAAGACAGTTGAATGCAATCCGGTGGGGATAGACGCTTTTTTCCCAGCCGAGGAAATTGATCAATGCGCGCGTCTGATTGAAAAGCTCGTCGATGGCCTTTTTCCCTGTTCCGGATACGGCCTGGTAGGTTGAAACAACGATCCGCCGAATGCCGTACCTCTTGTGGATCGGAGAAACGGCAACGACCATCTGGATCGTTGAGCAGTTTGGGTTTGCAATAATTCCCTTTCTCCGATAATGCGCAACCGCATGCGGGTTGACTTCCGGTACGACCAGGGGAACTTCCGGATCCATGCGCCATTGGCTCGAGTTGTCCACCACCACACACCCGCTTTCGGCGGCTGCGGGCGCGAATCTCTGGCTCGTTCCTCCTCCCGCCGAAAACAAGGCGATGTCCATTCCTTCGAAAGATCGATCGGTCAGCTCTTCCACGTCGATCAAATCGCCCCGGAAGCGGAGTTTTTTTCCGGCAGATCGGCTGGATGCAAGAAGCTTGATCTGTTTTACTGGAAAGTTCCGCTCCTCCAGGCAGGAGATCATCTGATTGCCGACAGCGCCGGTTGCCCCTGCGACAGCCACATTGAAAAGTTTATTGGTCATCGTGCACCTTTCTCATGAAAAGCAACAATTTCGGATTTGCCGGACGATTCAATTTCGATCGACCGGCTGTTATGATTAAACGGGACTCGATCGATGTTCTTCGGCAGTGAGGGCTTCAGCCTTCTTCCGCTTCATTGTCCTGTGACGCAAGATGGAGGTGAAAGGTCCGGATAGAACGTATCCAATGCTGATCAGGAACAAGGCGATGGATGGATGAGCGGCGATAAAGATCATGACCAGAATGGCTGCAACCAGCATGTTGAAGTTCATTTTTCGGAACAGCTCGGGTTTCTTGAAGCTGTTGTATCTGATCGAGCTGACCATCAGAAAGGACAGCCAGTAGAGCATGATCAGCATCAGGATCCTGTTTACATCGCTTCCGATACCCAGACGGTAGCAGAGCAGCACCGTCGTTGCGACCATTGCGGCTCCGGCTGGAATCGGCAAGCCGACGAAGTGTTCGCTCGAAACGGATCCGGCCTGGGTATTGAACCGCGCCAGCCGAAGGGCGCCGCAGGTCATAAACAGGAAGGCGGCCAGCCAGCCGATTCTTCCCAGCGGCTGCAACGCCCACATATGCATCATCAATCCGGGCGCAAGCCCGAAAGAAACCACATCGGCAAGGGAGTCGTATTCCACCCCGAAGCGGCTGGTGGTCTTTGTCGCGCGGGCGATCTTTCCGTCCAATGCGTCGAATACGACGGCGATGAGGATTCCCACCGCCGCTTTCACGTAGCTTCCCCCGATTGCGGAAATCGCGGCATAAAATCCGCAGAAAAGGTTCATGGAGGTAAACAGGTTGGGCAGGATATAAATGCCCCGAGGCAGCCCTTCTTCTCTGGTTCGGTTTCTTTTTCTCATTTCAAATGCCCCAGTAGTGAGGTTCCAGCCTTTACATTGTCCCCGGCGATCACATTCGTTTCCATATCGATCGGCAGATAAAGATCCACCCGAGAGCCGAAGCAGATCATTCCGAACCTTTGCCCGGAAGTGACGACATCGTTTTCCCGCAGTCCGCAGATGATTCGCCGTGCGATCAATCCGGCAACCTGAACGACGCCGATCTTTCTTCCGTTCTGCGTTTCCAGCAGAAAAGCATTGCGTTCGTTTCGATCGGATGCCTTGTCCAGGCTTGCAGCGAAAAACTTGCCCGGATGATATTGAATTTTTCTTACAATGCCCCCACAGGGGATCCGATTCACATGGGCGTTAAAGACGGACATGAAGATGCTGATCTTCAAGACGGCTTCATCATCGAAGGGGGTTTTGTCCACGCGCCCGATGAAGACCACCTTCCCATCCGCCGGTGATACAATCGCACCTTCCCGGTCCGGAACGATACGATCCGGGTCCCGAAAGAACAGCGTGATAAAGATCGTCAGCCCGAGCCCCGTCATAGCCAAAACCGGCCATTCGAGCAAGGCAAAAATGGCGGTTGCAAAAGCGGCGAAAAAAATAATCGGATATCCGGCGCGCGCTACTGGAAACGCCGTTTGACTCGGCGGCTCAGGCCAGGAAAACTTATCCATGTTTATTTGATTGAACAATCCTAAACGGCTTCAGTGTAAGAGACCGGAATTTTGGCTTAAAGTAGACTTATCTATCACTTGGACAGGTAAATGTCAATAAATATAATCTTAAGGCGATCCCTGCCGTTCTCTTCGATAACAATTCCCTTGAAATCTTAAGGATATAAATCCGTTAGCGGAAATCCGTCAAAGGATGCATCGGTCCGTCTGGGAAACGAATTCTGCTTCCGATTTCCGAATATACCGGGGCACGAACGTTTCCGAATCGTCCGTCTCCTGTCTGATAAAATTATCCATGCTCAAAAACGCCACCGTAGATGCCCGGATGATTCCTTGTTGGGGAGGAGCGAACTCGGCTTTCCGTCCGAGCCTGGACCGAATCGAATCCTTGTAAAGCAAAGCCCCGTCTCCGATGAACAGACAAGATTCATCCAGTCCCCCGATCGCCTCTTCGATGGGTCCGACATGGATCTCGGAAAGCCTCTCCATCGCATGCTTCCGGTATCTGTAGCGTGTGAAGTAAAGCTCACCCTTCCTTGCATCGAGCATCGGGCATATGAGCCTTCTGCCGTGCCCGGCCTGGCAGGCCAGCGCACGGAGGCTTGAAACTCCGACCAGCGGCTTTCGGGTTGCTTCGGCAAGCCCTTTTACCGTGCTGATCCCGATACGCAAGCCGGTGAAGCTGCCGGGTCCCCGAACGACGGCAAAACCTTCCACCGAATCGAGGCCGATTCCTGCCATCTGAAGAACCTGATCGAGCAGCTCCATCAGGTGGATGGAGTGCGTCTGCTTCCGGAGAACAGTCGCTTCCGCGATCAAACTCTGATTTTCAACCACCGCAATGCTGCAGCTCCGGGTGGAGGTGTCGAGCGCAAGAATGAGCATCGATAAGCCCTCTTAAAGTGTTCAGTGTTCAGGGTTCAGTGTTCAGCAAGGCCGCGGCTGCAAGCGGTCAGGGTTGATCCAGAGAATGATCTTTCCTTTATTCGACGTTGGGCTTTTCCCGCCCTTGGCGGAATTTGATGTCAGACGTTCAATCGGGTCTCTTCTCTGAACACTGAACGCTGAACACTCAGTCGGTACTGAAGGCGATCTCCAGGACCTGGTCCATGTGGGAAACCGGCACGAACTTGAGCTTCCGCTTGATGCTGGCCGGGATCTCGGACAGCTCCTTTTTATTCTTTTCCGGAATGATGATGATCTTTATTCCCGCACGCAGTGCCCCGAGCGCTTTTTCCTTCAGCCCGCCCACCGGCAGGATGCGGCCTCTCAGCGTAATCTCCCCGGTCATGGCGACATTTTTATTGACCGGCTTTCGCGCGAGAATGGAAATCAGCGCCGTGGCCATCGCCGTACCCGCAGACGGACCATCTTTCGGAATCGCTCCGGCAGGAACGTGGATGTGGATGTCCGTATTTTCGAACATGCTCTCTTCGATCCCGAACTGGGCTGTATTCGCTCGTGCATAGCTGAGTGCGGCTCTGGCCGATTCCTGCATCACCTCTCCAAGCTGTCCTGTCAGGATAAGATCTCCCTTGCCGGCGATCAATGCCGCTTCGACATAGAGCACCTCCCCGCCGACCTGGGTCCATGCAAGGCCTGTGGAGAGTCCGATTTGACTGGCCTCCTGATCCATTTCCGGGTAGTACTTGGCAACCCCAAGGTAGGATTGAAGGCTTCCCTTTGTGATCTGAAACGGACCCTTTTCACCCTCTGCCATGCGGCGCGCGACTTTCCTGCAAATGGATCCGATTTCACGTTCAAGGTTTCTGACGCCCGCTTCTGCGGTATATTCGTTGATGATCTGAAACAGTGCACCGGAACTGATCGCCAAATTCTTCGGCTTGAGCCCGTTTTCCTTCAGTTGCCGGGGAATCAGATGCTTATTGGCGATGACGGCTTTCTCCTCCTCGGTATACCCGGAGAGCGATATCACTTCCATCCGGTCCATCAGGGCCGGTGGGATGGTATCGATGACATTTGCCGTCAGGATGAACATGACCTTTGAGAGATCGAAGGCGACATTGAGATAATGATCGCTGAATTCCGAGTTCTGCTCCGGGTCGAGCGCCTCCAGGAGAGCCGATGAAGGGTCGCCCCGGAAATCGGACCCCAGTTTGTCGATTTCATCCATCATGAATACGGGGTTGTTCGATCCGCACTGGCGCAGCCCCTGCAGGATCCGGCCGGGGAGCGCTCCGATATAGGTGCGCCGGTGGCCTCTGATTTCCGCTTCGTCTCGTATCCCTCCTAGAGAAATTCGGATGAACTTTCGCTTCATGGCGTCTGCGATGGCCCGTCCCAATGAAGTCTTTCCAACTCCGGGTGGACCCGCGAAGCAGAGAATGGGGCCTTTCATTTTGGGGTTCAGTTTCCGCACGCTCAGGTACTCGAGAATCCGATCCTTGACCTTGTCAAGGCCGTGGTGGCCGGAGTCGAGGATCTCTTTGGCCTGCTTGATATCCAGAATATCCTTGGTGTTCTTGCTCCAGGGCATGTCCACCAGCCAGTCGAGGTAGGTGCGGATGATATTGGATTCGGCGGATTCCGGATGCATCTGTTCCAGCCGCCGGAGCTGACGGTCGGCTTCCTTTTCCGCTTCCGGTTTCATTTTCGCCCGTTTGATCCTCTTCTTGTACTCCTGGATCTCTTCGGCTCTTTCGTCCTGTTCGCCAAGCTCCTTGTGGATGGCGCGCACCTGCTCCCTCAGGAAGTAGTCGCGCTGGCTCTTCGATATTTCATCCCGGACAGTGGACTGTATCTTTGCCTGCATGGCCGAGAGTTTCAATTCCCGTGAAAGCAGGTCGTTGATCTTTTTCAGCCGTTCGACAGGATCGATGATTTCAAGCAGTGCTTGAGATTCATCGACCTTCAACCGGATGCTTGAAGCAATCAGATCGGCGAGTTTTCCGGGATCCTCGACGCCTTCGAGAATATTTCCGACATCTCCGGTCAACTCTCCGCGGAGCTCCAGGATCTTCTGGGAATGCTCCCTTACGTTTCTCATGAGCGCCTCGGTCTCGATATCGACTTCGGTCACCCGCGCTTCCGGCAGGATCTTGACCGACACCCGGTAGAAGGAGCGTTTTCTCACATATCGAAGGATATTGCCCTTTACCACCCCCTGCACCAGTGCCTTGACCCTTCCGTCCGGAAGCTTCAGCATCCGAAGAATCCGGGCCACGGTTCCCACCTTGAAGATCTCATCCGGTTTCGGATCCTCGAGCGTGGGATCCTTCTGGGTGGACAAGAAAAGGTACCGATCCTTTTCGACCGCGGATTCGATGGCGCGAACCGATCGTTCACGCCCGACAAAAAGCGGCAGCAGCATATCCGTGAATATGACTACATCGCGTACCGGCATCAGCGGCAGGGTATGGGGGATGTCAAGCTCGTTCTCGTCTTCGTCGATGATGGTAATCAGATCGTCTTTATCGGTCTCAGCCATGCGCTCCTCGGGTATCGGATTTTTGAATGATCATATTCGGCAAGGCCGTATCCTGATACGAAACATACAAAAGTAAAGCATAATTTTCATTTGACAACAAATGATCGCTCTTTTAGAAGATACGAGCATTCAAACAGAAAGTCGAGCGATAACCTATGCCAGATTTTTTTTCCGACGTCATCATCTTTATTTTCGGATTGTGCATCGGCAGCTTCATGAACGTCTGCATCTATCGGCTGCCGATTAAAAAATCGATCATCTATCCGGGATCGGCCTGCCCGGAGTGCGGAATCGACATTCCATTCTACGACAACATTCCCGTCATCAGCTACCTTCTCCTCAGGGGCAGGTGCCGCGCCTGTGGAGCCGGTATCCCGTTGAGGTATATCGTCATTGAAATCATGGGCGGCGCATTTGCCGTACTGACCTACCTGCGCTACGGCCTGAGCTGGGAAGCCCTCATCTATTACGGTTTTATCGCAAGCCTCCTGGTAATCACATATATCGATATCGATTTTCAAATCATCCCGGACGGGATCAGTCTTCCGGGCATTCTGATCGGCTTTTCAGCATCTTTCCTGCTGCCTGAAATCACCTTCAAAGAATCGCTTTCGGGCATTTTGATCGGCGGCGGGATCCTTTATGTCATCGCATGGGGATATCATTCGATTACGGGGAAAGAAGGCATGGGGGGTGGAGACATCAAGCTGCTGGCGATGATCGGAGCCTTTGTCGGATGGCAGGGGGTTCTGTTTACAATATTTTCGGCTTCTGCGGTGGGAACGATATCCGGAGTCTTGGTGATGCTGCACCAGAAAGGAGGCCTGAAGCTTGCCATCCCCTTCGGCCCGTTTCTTTCCATCGGAGCCATCGCGTACATCTTTATCGGCCCGGATTTGATCTCCTGGTATTTCGGGCTGATTACACCTTAGGTTTCAGGTGTCGGGTGTCGGGTTTCGGGTTTCAGCGAAGCCGCCGGCCGCCTGCAAAATCACAAATCACAAGCACCAAATTCCAAACAATGTTCAAGTCTCAAATTTCAAATTAGCTAAACCGGGCCAGCTTAATCGTTCGTCTCTTCCCTGCTCCTTCCCGAACCCCGAACCCTGAACCCTGAACACTGAACACTCTATCTGGATGAGGCATAGTATTCGAACTTGCGTTCGATCTTTTGAAGCACTTCCGCCAGAAGAAATGCAAAAAAGAAAAGCACCAGCAGTATGGCCCACATGTGTTCCATCAAAAAATTGGATGAGTAGAGCTCGAACAGCCGGCCGAAGCCGACGATCGAAACGAGAAGCTGTCCGATGATGACTCCCTTTATCGCCCGGATCGAACCCAGGCGGATCCCGGCCAGAATCTCCGGCAATGCCGCCCAGACATATATCTTCATAAACGACTGCCAGGGGTTGGCGCCGTAAGAGTGCGCCATCTCTACGAGTGAAGTCGAAATCCCCTTAACCCCGGCGCGCGCATCGAGAACGATGATCCAGATCGCAAACAGCAGGGTGGTGAGGATGATGGTCTTTTCACCAAAACCGAAAAGTGTCATCAAAACCGGAACCAGGGCGGTCAGCGGTGCGCTCAAAAACATGTTCACCCACGGCAGGAGCATCCGATCGAAGAGAACGGACCGGCCCATCAGGACCCCGATCGGGATTCCGACGACGATGGCAATGCCGGTACCGATCAAAAAGCATCTTGCCGTGATCCAGAACGCGTTGAAAAATGTCGCGGTGGGAATGATCTCGTACATCCGGATAAACACATGGCTCAAGGGCGGCAGCAGAATCGACAGTTCGAACCGGCCGATGATTTCCCAGATCAGCGCCCAGATGATCAGCGAGGCCGTTGTGGGCAGCTTGATTCCAAACAGTTTCATACCGCTTCCTCTATTCGATGTAGCGCCGCAGGCCTTGCCAGATGCGCTCTACCGTATCCAGATAAACGGCATCCCTGCGGATCGCATCCGGGCTGATGTCGCGCCGGATCCTGGGCTTGATGATTTCGGAAACGCGGCCGGGCCGCGGGAGCAACAAGGCGATGCTGTCTGAAAGGTAGACCGCCTCTTCGATCGAGTGAGTGACGAAGATAAAAGTCTTCCGTTCGTTCTGTACCACCCCCAAGAGATCTTCCTGAAATTTCCTGCGGGTCTGCTCATCGACCGCCGAAAAAGGTTCATCCATCAAAAGGACTTCGGCATTTACGGCGAGCGCACGCGCCAGCCCCACCCGCTGCCGCATGCCTCCGGACAGTTGATGGGGATAATGATTTTCAAATCCCTTCAGCCCCACGCTGGCGATCTGTCTCTCCGCAACCGCCATGCGTTCGGATTTCGCCACACCGCGAAGTTCCAATCCGAAGGCGACGTTGCGGATCACCGAGGCCCAAGGCAGCAGGGCGAAATCCTGGAACACGAAGGCGCGCTCCGGCCCCGGGCCTTTGACCTGCCGGCCGTTGACCTTAACCGTTCCGGAGGTCGGCGGGAGAAGCCCTGCGATGATCTTCAACAGGGTCGTTTTTCCGCAGCCGGAAGGCCCGAGCAGGGAAGTGAGTTCCCCCTTCGGAAACTGAAGCGTCATGCCGTTGAGGGCCTCGACTCCCCCGGGGTAGACTTTTGAGATCTTTTCGACGGAGACGGCGGCGGAGACCGGAGTCTCTAAAACGGATTCGATGGGGGTGTTCATGAATCTACCCTCTTGTCCGGTCTGAAAAATCTGTATTCGGACCGCTCTAAAACTTCGATGAAGACCACCGCAAAAACCATGATCGAAAAGATGGCTGCATACATCTTGGGGTATTCGGCCACCGACTGGTTATAGGTGATCAGATCGCCGATTCCTGTCGGAGTGATCATCAGTTCGGCGAGAATTGCGCCGATGAATCCCATCGCAGCGCCCAGACGCAGACCCGCATAGATGATCGGACTGGCGGAAGGCAGGATGATCTTCAGGATGATCTGACGTCGACTCCCCAGATAGGAGCTGCCCATCTCGATCAGGGACTGGGGAGTGTGCCGCACGGCGTTGAAGGCATTCAAGACGATGCCGGGAAGAGCCATGATGCAGACGGTGAGAACCTTCGATGTGAGCCCGATGCCGTAGACGAAAGTAAGAAGCGGTACAAGGGCCGCAAGCGGTGCAGCCTGCAGCACGATGAAAATCGGGGCTCCGAACCATTCCGCTTTTTCATTGAGCCCCATGAAGATCCCGCAACCCACCCCTAGAAGAGAGGATATGACAAGGCCGATGGCAAGGGGCTGGAGGGTAACGGGGTAGACGGCGATCATGGAGCCGTCTGCGATCATGCCGAAAAGAGCGGCCATCGTTTCCAGAAAAGTCGGAAATGCCGGGCTGATCGGAATGCGGCCCGCATATTCCCATGCGCCGAACACGATGACAATCGAAAAAATCCTCAACGTTATCGGATGCCGGAGAAAAGAAGCCATGTTTACTGAATGGTTATCGGTTATCGGTTATTTTTTGGAATGATGGAATACTGGAATGTTGGAATAGTGGGTTTGGCGGAATTCTGTCTTTCTGGATCGACCCCTCAATCGGATGCTTTGATGCACCGTGATTCCATTGCGCTTTCATCCCAACATTCCATTCTTCCAATATTCCATTCTTCCAATATTCCATCATTCCGATGAAATTGAAAGCCGGCTGCCGATGGCACGCCTGCCCGAGGGCAGCCGGCTTTAGAGTCAACTCATTTACCGAGTTTGGCCTTGGCCGCTTCCAGCGGAGCAAGATACCAGAAGTCTTCGACTTTCAGGCTTTCTACCGGCCCCTTCAACTGACCGGCATTTACATAGAACTCGAAGTCCGATTTGGCTGCGCTTGCACCTCCGCCGTTCGGGTCGTAAAGCCCCCCCTCGACAGCCTGCTTGTAGAAGGAATCCACTTCCGCCAACAGTTCTTTGGGGAGGTCTGAAAGCAGGTTCCGCTTCTTTCTCTCCTTCTCGATGATTGTGGGATCCTTGAGCATTTCCCGCCACGTCCGCAGGAGCTCTTCTGCCAGAATCGTCGCTTTCTCCTCATTTTTTTTCAACCAGCCCAGATCGGCGAACAGAACCTCGTCGCTGACCGGGTCGGAAACTCCCGGCAGCACGTGAAAACGATCCCCCGCCTTGCTCATCAGAAGGTTCTTGTTGGCCAGGTCGACGATGGTCGCTTTGACCTGCCCCTTCATCATGGCGATGATCCGGTTCTCGGAACCGGGAATGTAGCTTCGGGTGCCGAACGAAATGTTCTCCCGTTTCGCGATGATGTTTCCGATCGCTTCGGTGCCGGTCCCTCGGGCATGGAAGGCAAAGGGTTGACCGTCCAGGTCCTTCCATGTTTTATACTCTTTGGATACCACCGGGTAAAAAACCAGCTTGCTCACCTGGAAGAAATTGCGAAGCGGGACGTTGGTTTTCTGAATGACCGAGTAAGGGGTTCCGATGCCGACATCCATCTGGCCGTTGATGATGGCCTGGATGGCAAGCTCCTCCTTGGAGAATGCCGTCATCTCATAGTCGAGCCCGCGATCCTTGGCGCGATCGAGGGCTACGATCAGGCAAAGGGTTTCAACGGAGGCGACATCTCCCAGGGCGACCCGTACTTTATCGGCCGCCGGGGCGCTGAAAGCGATGCCGAGCACTGCAACGGACACGACCAAGAAAACCGATAAACTTCTCAACCGTTTCATTTTGATTTCTCCTGATTTGCGTTTTGGGTTTAGATCGATCCTGTCCTTTGAAAATCCGGCAGGACCGCGCCATGTAAATGAGAGTTCAGGTTTCGGGTTTCACTTTCCCCTTCAGAGCTTCTTCAGTGCGGCATGCATGTTATCCATCGCCTTCTCCAGGTTTTCATACGAATTCGCATAGGAGATGCGGATGTAGCCCTCCCCGTATTTTCCGAAGACGCTGCCGGGAACGACGGCGATCTTTGCGTTTTCAAGAAGATACTGCGTGATCTGTTCAGAGGATTTACGGGTGCCCTCGATGTTGGGGAATATGTAAAATGCGCCCTTTGGCTTCAAGGTACTGACTCCGGGCATGGCCGAGAGCCTATCGTAGACAAGCTTTCTTCTCCGATCAAATTCGGCAATCATCGCTTCGATCTCACCCTGCGGTCCCGTCAGCGCTTCGACGGCGCCATGCTGGGCGAAAGTGGTCACACAGACGGTGGTGTACTGATGGATGCGGATCATTGCCGAAACCAGCTCCCTGTCGGAAGCAATCCAGCCCAGGCGCCACCCGGTCATGGAGTATCTCTTGGAAAATCCGTTGACGACGATGGTGCGCTGCTTCATTCCGGGAAGACCGGCGATGCTGATATGCCTGCTGCCGTCATAGACCATCGATTCGTAGATCTCATCGGACATGACGAAGAGATCCTTTTCTCTGGCAAGCTTCGCCAATGCCTCCAGCGCGTTTCTGCTTGCCACCGCCCCGGTGGGGTTGTTCGGAGTGGTCAACACGATCATCCTGGTCCTTGGGGTGATCAGGGCTTTGAAATCGTCGATGCTCGGAACGAATTCGTTTTCCTGCCGGGTGGGAACCGAAATCGGCTCGGCCCCCGCCATTCTTGCACAGTAGAAATAATGCAGCCATACCGGATCCGGAATCAGCACCTCGTCGCCCGGGTTGAGAAGCCCCATCATGGCCAGCAAAACCCCCTCGTTTGCCCCTGCGGTAACCACGATTTCAGAGGCGGGATCGTAGGTGAGACGGTTTTCTTTCTCATGCTTCCGGGCGATGGCGTCCCTGAGCTCGGGGATGCCGTAATTGGACGCATAATGGACTTTACCCTCGTCCAGAGCTTTCTTTGCGGCTTCTTTGATGTTTTTGGGCGTATCGAAATCCGGCCGCCCGATGTTCAAGTGAATGATCTTTTCTCCGGCTTTCTCCCGGCGGATCACCTCTTCGAAAACCTTTCGAATCCCTGAAAAGGGAATCGATTCCATTCGGTCTGCTATCTTCATTTTTCACATCTCCTGTCTGAATTCTGATTCAGTAGTGTTCAGTGTTCAGTGTTCAGCCGAGCCACCGGTCGCTTGATGCTGGATGCTGGTCATCATGGGCGCCTGTTTGATCGTATCAAATTTCTCTGCCTGCGCTCTGTGGGTACGATTTCAACGATTTTAACGACTTTAACGATTTCAACGTTCTATGAATCTGAACGCCGAACACTCATCTCAGGATCGACAGGTGGATCAGATCCTTCAGCAGGGCGGCCGCAGCTCCGACCGGAGAGCTCTTGCCCCCGGTCACCGTCACCCTCCCCATGGTGTCGGTCAGGTAGCTGATCCCTTTTTCGGAAAAGTCGATCGAAGAAAGCGGGTGGTCCGGATCGAGCGCCCTGGGTTCGACGCGAAGCTTCAGCTCGTTTTCTTCGAATTCTGCGGAACCGACGAGCTTGAGCACTTTTCCGAGCGAACCGGCTCTTTCGATGTCTTCCCCCGAGATGCCGCAAATCCCGCTCACAGCCACATCGGCCGTTCCGAAGTTCTTATCGAAAATACGGTTTGCAATCAGAACCAGCTTGTTTCGGGTGTCGTAGCCTTCCACATCGAGGCTGGGATCGGTTTCGGCAATCCCCATTTTCTGTGCTTCACGAAGGGCCGCTTCATAGCTGCATCCTTCTTTCCGCATCCGCGTCAGGATGAAGTTCGTGGTCCCGTTTAGTATTCCCTCGATGGCGAGCACCCGTGCACCCGCCAGGCACAGCAGACCCACATCCAGCGAGGGGAGTGCGGCGGCGGTTGCCGCGCTCATCATGATTCGACGGCCTTTTTCCGAGGCCAAGTCCATGAGCTGCCTGAAGTATAGGACCAGCGGCCCCTTGTTGGCGGATACGACATCGAGTCCGCTGTTTAGAGCCGCGGTGATGTGCCTTCTTCCCGGCTCTCCGTCCTTCAGGTTGGTCGGGGTGGTTTCGACGAGAACCTCCGCATTCAACGTCGAGAGCACCTCCTGGCCGGATATCCCCGGGAAACCGAATCCCTCCAAGGATTCAACCGGACCGCCGTTTTCCACATGCCTCAGAAGCCTATCGAGCGGCAGAGCCCCTTCCTTTGCAACAGCCGCTCCGCCGATATCGACCACCGCTGCGATTTCCAGGTCCAACCCGTATTTCATCCGCACCATCTCCCGACGGTCCTCGATCATGCGCCCGAAGGTTCTTCCGACGTTTCCGAACCCGCAAAGAATCAGTCTTTTTTTCATGCGTTCCGTATCCCAACCGGATCGACCGGTTCGATTTTTCCCGGCACCCTTCCGGTGCTTTTTGCAAGCGATTGCTCCAACGCCTTCTTGGTCCTGTGCTTCTGCATCCTGACCAGCTCCGCCGCCGTATCGGCATCCCCGCTTTCGATTGCCTTGAGAATCCTGAGATGTTCCTCCCAGGAACCGGCTGCCCGGTCCGGCACGTACGAAAAAACCCTGTTCGAGAACTCGAATTTGTCCCACAGATCGACGATCATCTTATAGAGATGGGCATACGGCCCCGCCTGATAAATCGACAGGTGAAAATCCTTGTTCAGCGGGCCCAGCTTCTCGTGCATCCCCTGTCCGACCGCTGCCTCCGCCCTGCTCATCAGGTTTTTCAATTTGCTTAATGCCCTATGACCGATATGCGGAACCGCCAACCGGGTGGCCAGAACTTCCAGTTCGATTCGGATCAGGTAGATTTCAAAAAATTCATTTTCGTCGATGATGCTTACGGCGGCGCCCACATGAGGGGTATACTGTATAAGCCCTTCGCTTTCCAGGCGACGGATGGCTTCCCGGACGGGGATTTCACTCAGACCGAATTCTTTGGCCATCTCGGATATGATGATGCGACAGCCGGGTTTGATACGCCCTTCCAGGATATCCTTTCGAAGCTTTTCCCGCACCACATCCGTTTTGGTTTTATAAGCGATACTCATCCGCACCTCACCGAATCGTATATCCTATATTTTCAAGGATTGTCAATTGAACTTTTTCCAGCAGATGGGCACCGCGATCGATAATCCGCTCCGAGGCATCATCATTTGCAGTTGAAAGACGTTTTTGTTTTGGAAACAGTTCTGCTATATTGAAAAAAACGATGGATTGAATCCAGACTGACTCCTCCGATAGGAAAAACGTCTTGCAGAATCGCTGGGATATTCGAGAACAGCTCGGTTCGGCCCCATTGCCGGATAAACTCATCTCCCCTGTGGATAGCGCCGAGATGGTATTGGTTCCTGAAGGTCAGTTTACGATGGGGATAACGGAAGAACAGTTGGTGCAGATTTATTTGATCGAACAGAAATGGAACCACGTGTTTGCGACGGAGGTTCCTGCCCGTTCGGTCTATCTCGAATCCTACTATATCGACCGCTATCCGGTAACCAACTATCAGTACCGCAAATTTGTGGAACAAACCGGCCACGACCCTCCCCTTCTCTGGGATGAACCGGGATGGGACCAACCGCTTCAGCCGGTTGTTTTCGTCGGATGGGATGATGCACGCGCCTATGCGGAGTGGGCGGGAAAGTCTCTTCCGACGGAGCAGCAGTGGGAAAAAGCCGGGCGCGGAAGCGACGGCCGCCTTTGGGCATGGGGGCATACCTTCCTGCCCGACCGGTGCAACTACAAGGGCTACGGTCTGGAACATACATCCGAGATCGGCCTTTTTGACCAGGGGGTCAGCCCTTATGGATGCTACGACATGTGCGGAAACGTATGGGAGATGTGCGAAGGCCGCTGGATCGAGGATCTTTTACCGATGCGAGGCGGCTGCTTTCTGGGATCGCCTTCATTTGTAAGGATCACATGCCGCTGGAGTCCGGAAGATGTCGTAAACGGAGCCCACTGGCTGGGATTCCGATGCGTAAAAAATATACCGATAGGTGCTTGATGCTGGGTGCTGGATTCGAACGGGAATTTTTATCCAGCATCCGGAAACCGGCATCCAGCATCTGAACCCAGGATCCAGCATCAAGCATCTATCATCAAGAAAATGGAGGTGAAAAATGACTGTCGCACATACCAGCCGAATCCGTATCATCAAGCATGAGGGATCTCACCGTTCGGCCCGCATCGATGGCTTTTCCGGGCCGATCCACTTTGGCGTTCACGGCGGCATTCGCGATTTTTACCAGCAGAAGTACGGCCGCAAAATCACAGGCCCGGAATACCCGGCCACCCTCGATTACATCATTGCCGGAGTTTCCGGCTGACTGGCGGGAACATTAGGTGCCGCGCTGGAAGCGCGGGGAATTCCATCGGCTGAGAATCTGGTAACCGATGTCGAAGGTGACATCGAGGATGTGGACGGTGTATTGAAAATCACCAAGATCCGCCTTCGCTACCACCTTATCATTCCAACCGGCACGAGGGAAAAGGCGGATCGGGCGCTGTCGGTTTATGCGGAAAAGTGCCCTGCATACCAGAGTGTGCGCAATTGCATCGACTGCTCGTGGGAAACGGAAATCGAGGAGCAGTAAGTGAGTGCTCAGTGTTCAGGGGTTCAGTGTTCAGGAATTGGATTTTATTATCGATCCCGACAGATGGACGGCTTGGCTGAACACTGAACACTGAACCCCTGAACACTCGCATGATCGTTTAACTCTCGGAGTTTACGACCGCAATACCGATTCCGACCAAAACCATGCTGGCGATGATGCCGTATGAAATCGGTTCGCCAAGCAGCAGGTTGCTGAACAAGACACCGAATACAGGCGTGACAAAGTGGAACACGCCCAGACGGCTGGCCATGTAGCGGCGCAGCAGCGTCGTCCAGAGAATGAAACAGAACCCTGCAATCACCACCCCCTGATATAAAACCCCCAAAACGACGGCAGCATCGAATCTGTAGTTGAAATCCTTTTCGAAAACAGCACTGAGGACGAAAAAAATCGGAATGCTCAAGGAGGATTGCCAGACAAGAAGCTTTCCGGGGTGCATGCCCTGCGCCAGGCGTTTCGTGTAGACAAGGCGCAGCCCGAGCAGCATCCCCGAGGATAACATGAGCAGATCGCCTTTGAGATACTGAAAGTCGCCGAATGCGATGCTCTCGGAAAAAATTACCACCACTCCGAGAAACGAGCAGCTCATTCCGATCACCTTCAGCCTGCTCAATCGATCTCCGGTCAGGAAGAGGTGAGCAAAGACAGCGGTAAAAAACGGATGCGTCGAGTTGAGCACTGTCGAACGACTGGCGAGGGTGAAATGAGTTCCGATATTGAGAACCCCGATCTGCAAAACGAAGAGAAGCGCCAGTTGAACCATTCCTCGCTTTTCTCCATCCTTCATCCGGATCGGCACCCGATTCAAGGAAGTCCAAACAAGCACGACCGCAATCCCGATCACAAACCGCATGGCCGCCAGTGCGAGCGGGGGGATTCCGTCGAGGGAAACTTTGATGGAGATATTCATCCCGCCCCAAAGTGTTGCGGCCAGCAGAGCCAGTGCGCCGGCATGAACCGTCAGTGGTTCGTTCAATACGGTGGATTTGGACTCTAGTTTCGGTTGAAGCATTTCTCCCGGAATTCCCCTTTCATGTCTTTCATATGGTTTTATCCCATCGGAACGCCCGCATCAAGCCGGCTCGGAAGCTCGACTCAGAAAATCCGTAGGATTGCATTCGCCGTTACGGCCGGACCTTCGATGGAAATACTGGAAATCCCTAATTTCTTGACATTATCCGTATATGGGGGTATTGCCTCGAATGCATAAAATAACTTGATTTTTTCCGGGGGATCTGTCGCGAAAGCCAGTTTAAAAGAAAGTGGAAAGAAGAAGGCATCCAAGAAAGCAAGTTTTACCGTCATTTAAATAGGGGACCAGAAGGGTTCTTTATTTAGAATCACAGCTTCTGATGTGGTATGATCGAACTCTGTCACTGAGTGGAGAAGCTTAATGGCCCAGCAGCCACATATAGCCACGAGTGGGCCGAATATTACCGAGGTCCCGCACAATCTTTCCCATGAGAGACAATCCCCTGGGGAAGCAATCGTTTCCTACAACGGGTCTGATGTTTCTCTCAAACGTTTGTTAGGCGCGTACTACACACCTGAAAACCTTGCAGAAATTTTGGTTAATTGGACTCTTTCAGACATAAACGGAACGGTACTCGATCCTAGTTTCGGTGGATGTTCGTTCCTCACCGCAGCCACCCGGGTGCTGGCAAAAAAGGGGATAAAGGAGCCCAGCCGTCTCGTTTTCGGAGTCGATGTGGATCCAAGCTGCATCGAGCACGTTCAAAACCGTCACGAGCTCCGTAAAGAAAACTGTATAATTCGAGACTTCCTTGAGCTTTCTCCCAGGGAATTACCCGGCGCTCCTTTCAAGGCAATCGTTGGAAATCCACCTTACGTCAGGCACCACTGGCTCAAAGGTTCGAGGAGAGACGCAGCCAGAAATGCCGTCGAAACATCTGGAGTTCCTCTTCCGGCAACCGCAAGCACTTGGGCCTACTTTCTTGTCCACGCCCTGAGCTTCATTGAAAAAGGGGGACGATTGGCCATGCTGGTTCCTGAAGCGATTCTCCAGGCCGACTATGCAATTCCAGTGCGCAACGCACTCACAGAGCGTTTCGGTCATGTCTTTCTGATCCATATTCGCGATAGACTGTTTGAAGGGACGGTCGAGCCTGTCGTTGTCGTGGCCGCTTCAGATTATGGAAAAAAAGGGAAAATCCAAATAGAGGCCATAGAACGCGCCGAGGATCTGGAGGACCTTCTTAAAAAATCGAACAAGCGATGGGCCACGTCGCATGTAACGAATGCAAACGGCCGGGCAATCAGCACGGAGACAATTGATCTGCTCGACAAATTGAAAAAGCATGAAATGGTCCATGGTATGGGCGATATCGCCGCTGTTCGAATTGGATTGGTCACGGGGGCCAACCGCCATTTCATCCGAAGCACAAAGGATCTAAAAACGCTTGGCATCCCATGCAACGCCCGATTACCGGTGGTGGCCAAGACAAGGTGGCTTTCAGGTCTCCGATTTACGAGGGAGGATCATCAGGATCTTGAGAAGGCAGGATCGAGTGTTTTTCTTGTGCGGCCGATGCAAAGATTTGACAGTCATCCCGGCGTACGGCGATGGATTGAAGAGGGAATTGCTGCAGGCGTGGAAAATCGATTCAAGTGCTCACAGCGTGCGGACTGGTTCAGGCTGAAGACCCCTCCGGTTCCGGATGCCTTCGCGACATGCGCACGCCTCGGTTCGCCTCTGCTTGTCATCAATTCCGCTCGTTATCACTGCAGCAATACCCTGCATTCCGTCCAATGGAAAAAAGATCTGGAAATTTCTCCGGAAGTGATTGTTCTTGGATTTCTTACGAGCTTCGTAAGAGCTTGGGCTGAATTGCACGGTCGTCGCTACGGAGGCGGCGTGCTCAAGCTTGAACCCGGTACGCTGAGCATGGCGCCGATACCGATTGCACCATCTGCCGGTCTCATGTTTGAAGAGGTAGACCGCATGCTTCGAGACGGTTTCGAGGAGGAGGCCCGCCGAAGAGCGGACAAGGTCGTATTGGGTGAAGGGTTGCGGCTTGAGACGAAAGATATTCGAGCTTTGCAGCACGCCTGTTCGATGCTTGCCGCACAGCGCCAACCTGGAGCCGATAGAGGGCGAAATGCCTAAGTTCACAGTCGACACGCACCTGTTCCGAGAGCTTGGTGAGCTTCTTGTCGGACGGGATTCCACGGCGCTTATCGAGCTGATCAAAAACTCCTATGATGCGGATGCAACCGAGGTCACGGTCCACGGCCAGCAATTGGATCGCCCCGAAATCGGCCGTATCGTAGTGAGCGACAACGGAACGGGCATGACAAGCGAGCGGTTTGTGACCGGATTCCTGCGTGTTGCGTCCCGCCTCAAGGATCAAGGGGAGAGACGCTCCGACATCTTCCATCGCCGTTACACGGGATCGAAGGGCATCGGGCGGCTCGCTGCCCACAAGCTTGCTCGCCAATTGGAAGTTGACAGCGTCTCCAAGGGTTCAAGCAACTCAAAAATTGAAACATTGCATGCCAAAATCGACTGGGACGGCATCGAGAGCCGCGAAACGCTCGATGAAATCGAAGGCACAGACGCAATCGCCTTGGAAACCGGGCGAGCACGCTCAACCGCACATTCCGGAACCTCGCTGACGCTTACGAAACTCAGGCGAGCCTGGACGCCGACCGAAAGG
>QZKK01000145.1 GCA_003599475.1 Desulfobacteraceae bacterium | reverse complement strand
CGCTCTTCCGATCTGCAGCTTCACTGCCGGGAGGCGCTGTCTACAAACGTCAAGAACCTGGAGCTACATGCCCCTTCCGGCTTCATAACATCTCCGCTCCACATACATTTTTTTCTTTGCATCGAAAACGGCGTCGGTTTCATGGATAAGCTTCGGAGTTTCTCCCCAGGCGCCGCAGGAATACACGACAGGATCCCCCAGATTGAACTGCCGCCCGCATCCCGGGCATTGTGGATTCGTGGATAAATTCTCCCGATCCATGATCGTTTGCCATTTTTTCCTTTCGTCAGCAGGCACTTTTTTTTCTCCTTTATCTCAATGTACGGGATCCTGTCATCCGGTAAGTCGGAATTCAGTATTCTTAATCAGTTATTAGACCGCTGGACCCTGTTTCTCTTTCGTGTTTTGTGATGTCTTAGCGGCTCCAGAGGCAATCAATCGGCTCTTTCACCCGCATCTTCGACGGCCTCACCAACGCTTTCGGATGCCTCATCGATGCTTTCACCGGCCCTCTCGGCAGGGCCCTCTCTCTCGCAAGCGGTGAAGGAGACGCTTAACATCAATATCAACAAGCAGATGAATCTGACGATTTTAGACATGAATCCTCCTTGATCCGGTTGATGGATTTTCCGGCTCAAAAATCAGCCTGCCGGTCTTACCTCGACTTCTCCGATCATCCCCATCTTCTCGTGCGGGATGCAGAAATATTTATAGCGCCCCGGCACGTCGAATTTGTGGCTGTAGGTTCCTCCCGGCTGGATATTTCCGGAGTCGAAGACTTCGGCATTTGGAGGCAGCTCGACGTGGTCTGGGGTTGCCGCTTTAGCCGGGTCTGCAGTTACCGTATGAACGGCTTTTGAAGGATTTGTCCACTTGACGGTTTCTCCGGCCCGGATGGTCACCCGCTCCGGATCGTACTTATTATCGTCGGTCATCTCGACCAATGCGGCCTCTTGGGCGGCTGAAATTCCCATGAATGCCTCGCCCGCAAGCAGCAGAACCGTTCCGATGCTGAATAAAAAAACCATTCTCTTCATGGATATTTTCCCCTTTCATTTTCGAGGATGATATATCGTAATGATTCGATCCGGAACGGTATAGCCGAATTTTTCTGTATTTTGCCTTGAATTATCATGTATGTTCGATTAACAAATCCCCTATATGCGCTGATAACCGTTTGCACCGATACAGAAAAACGGAGAAACGATGCGACTTCCACCTTTCAGACTCGAACGATATTTCGCTAGATACGAATTCAACGCGAGATATCTGCTGTGCTGTTCCGACTGCGAGTCGATGACAATCAGAGATGTTCTTTCCCTCGAACCCGAGGCGGCCGAGCGCTTTCAAAACTCTTTTCTCGGGTATACGGACTCCCAGGGAAGCCCGGCATTACGGCAGGCGATCAGCAGTCTCTACACAGACATCCGACCCGATCAGATTCTGGTTCACAGCGGTGCGGAAGAAGCCATTTTTTTATTTATGCATGCCGTATTGAAGTCAGGGGACCACGTCATCGTCCACTTTCCCGCATATCAATCGTTGATCGAAGTCGCGAGAAGCATCGGCTGTGAGGTAACCCCGTGGGTTGCGGAAGAGCAAAATAACTGGGCGCTCGATGTCGAGGCGTTGCAGCGCCAAATCCGCCACGACACCAGAGCCATCGTAATCAACATGCCGCATAATCCGACCGGCTATCTGATGAAGAAGGATGCCTTCCACCGGGTTGTCCAACTGGCCGATGAACGAAAGATATTTCTTTTCTCAGACGAGGTCTATCGTGAATCCGAGTACACTGCGTCCGATCGGCTGCCGGCGGCCTGTGAAGCGAGTGCCCACGGTGTATCTTTAGGGGTCATGTCGAAGACTTATGGATTGGCGGGTCTTCGCATCGGCTGGATCGCCACAAGAGACCAATCGGTCAGCGAACGGATGGCCGCTTTGAAGGATTACACAACGATATGCAACAGCGCCCCCAGCGAACTGCTGGCTGAAGTTGCCTTGCGCCACCGCTTCGAAATCATCGAACGGAATCTTGGAATCATCAAAAGCAACCTGACCGTTCTCGATCGATTTTTCGCCGGACACAAAGAGACTTTTACTTGGAAGCCGCCTCTGGCAGGTCCGATTGCGTTTCCCGGCTTAAACGGAGATGTCGAAGAGTTTTGCCGGCGGCTCGTTGCCGAAGCCGGTGTTTTGCTGCTGCCGGGGACCGTCTTCACCCGGTCGAGCAATCGCTTCCGCATCGGATTCGGGCGCAGGAATATGCCGGAGGCAGTCGAGCGGCTGGATCGGTTTTTGAAAGAAGCCGGATAGACGACAATCCAGGCTTTCCGGATTGCATTCCGATAAAATAAAGGAGCCCGGACTTGCGCATCAGCACCGTTCAACACGTCTCTTTTTTGGCCCTTCTTGTACTCGTAACCCTATCCTTTTTCGGGCTCATATCTGAATTTCTCCAGCCCCTGTTTTGGGCGGCGGTGATTTCCATACTTTTCCACCGCCTTCAGCTCAGATGGATCCGGGTACTGGGGGGCCGGCCCTCCGCAGCGGCGGCCCTGTCGACACTGGTTATCCTGGTGATCGTGATTCTGCCTTTTTTTCTCATGGCGGCGGCGGTTGCCCGTGAAGCCTTGGGCCTTTACGAACGGGTCGCATCGGGCCAGTCAGAGTTTCAGGAAACCTTCCAGTATATCGAAAAAACCCTTCCTGAGGCAGTCAAATACCTGGACCGATTCGGATTCGACCTTCAAAAAATCGAGCAACGGCTATCCGATACCGCTCTGGTGGTCAGCCGTTATCTAGGATCGCAGATGGTGACCGTGGGACAGGGGACGATCGAGTTTCTGCTCAAATTCTTTCTGATGCTCTACATTCTCTATTTTTTCTTTCGGGATGGGGATCGGATTCTTCATGCGATCGGCCGTGCGCTTCCTTTCGGGGATATCCGGGAACGAAGGCTTTTTGAAAAATTTGCCGAAGTCAGCCGCGCCACGATCAAAGGCACCATGATCGTAGGCTTGATCCAGGGAACCCTCGGGGGTCTCCTCTTCTGGATTCTCGGTATCCGGGCCCCGGTCTTCTGGGGCGTGATCATGACGGTCTTTTCGCTCCTTCCGGCGGTAGGCTCCGTCATCGTCTGGGGACCGGCGGGTATCATCCTCATCGTCATGGAAAATTATGCCAGGGGAATCATCCTGCTGGCTGCCGGGGCTCTGGTCATCGGCCTTGTCGACAATATTCTGCGCCCGGTCCTGGTAGGGCGCGACACCAAGATGCCAGACTTTCTCATCCTGCTTTCCACACTCGGCGGATTGACCGTTTTCGGTATTTCGGGGTTTGTCATCGGGCCGATTATCGCAGCGCTTTTTCTGACCATCTGGGATATTTTCGCGAGGGAATACTCGGAAAAAGAAAATCACAAATCACAAGCTTGATGAACTCGTAAAAAGTCCCAAAACACATCAAAAACAGATTCCCTATGCTTTCTGCCCTCTGCTCTTTGCCATTCGAATCTGCGACGATTTCGTTTGAATCAGCGTTCCACTACGGTGAAGGGGATCTCCATCGCGGCAAACGCCTCGTCTCTGCGCGCATCTGTGAATTCCGCTTCAAAGATGACTCGGGGGGTGTCGGCATCGATCCTTTCAAAATAAAGGAATCCCTCCGTCCGGGTGCCGTCTTCCAGAACTCCTTCTGCAAGCGCCCGTTCCAGCATCTCCGGAGTCGGCAGCTCGACCCTGCGCCAGGAGCCGTAGTAGCTGTTGTAGTACAAAGGATCGTAGAAAAACGGATCTCCCCAGAACGGGCTGAAATGAGGATAAAGCGGCGGATAGAACGGTGCGGCATAATAACCGCGAGCGGGATGATAGGGTTTGGCAAGCTCGGCGATGCTTTCATCGATGGCAAAAGGCGGCAGGGCGGCATAGCGGTTGCCTGCGGCATCGACGAGTCTAAAAGAGCGATAGTTGATGCGGAGAGGAACCCCAGACCCGTTCCGGATGATCACCTTGACAGGGGTAACCACTGTCCAGATGTCTTCCTTTCCAGGCCAGGCATTTCCATTCGCCGACACTTCCACCCCTTCGGCGCTTGCCGCCGCCTCGTTTTCCGACAGCATCCTGCTTTCCGCGTCGGGTGAGGGCACCAAAGCAACGTGTTGGGCGCATCCGAAGAAAGCCGTCATGAACAGAACCGATACCAGAATCGCGCGCGCACTCTTCATTTTTTCACCTCCGGGCCGATTGTTCCGTAGCCGTTCCACTGCCGAGCGCCAGGAAATGTGGCGTTATGAATCCTCGCCAAAACCCGATGAACTCATACTGAAGATAAAATTCGTCTGAATCAGTATATCAGCCTTTCGATCTCTTTTAATATATTTCCCCTGAAGATGAGCCGGAAAATATTCTGGTGACGGATTTTGTAGGACTGCCTGCCGTCATATATCCATTCATCGATTTTGAAAAAGGTTTCGTGTTCCTGAAGAGACATGAGAGATTGGTTGTCGACGCCGATGAGCGATTCCGAAGTGGGAGCCCCGCACTTATCGAGTACTTCGTACTTACTGTCCCCGAGACAGACGAGGCGGCTTCCACATCGGAAGCACGAAAAGCCGTAGACACTCACGTTGATCATCATACAAAATGCCGATACTATGAAGAAAAGCATCACCTTCCGCATTTTGGTTCACCTTCGCTGTAGAAATTTCCGGTCCCTGCGGCGCCGGAACCTTTTTCCCTCTCCCCGGGGTGTGTCCTCAGCGGCCGCTAAAGGAACTGTAGACTGATTATTGATCCACACGACAAATGAAAAAAGGGGGGTTTTTCTTCATATTCATGAAAGAAGACGGTATTTGAAGAAAGGAAATAATGTACTGGAATACTGCGGATACGGAAATGTTCCCATTTTGAATACGCGTGACCTCCCCCCCAGACCGGCTGTTTCGGAGGCCTGGAGGCCGGGGATCTGAAACTCGAATGATCAAACGGATATAGGTTGTCGGGTGGAAGACAAATGGTTATGTTCAATAACATAAAGGATTTCAGGCTGTCGTGCACGTTTGTCCCAAAGCGAAATCCTTTAGCCTTCTTCCGTATTCCGCCAGAGGGAGGTCATGGCAGCAATCTTGTACTGGTAAAGGAGTCTGTTTCCATGCATCGATATGCAATTCCTGGCCGATTCATTTTTCTTGCTTTCGTTTTCCTGGTCTTTGCAGGTGCTTTTATAGAAGCGGAGGCAGGCGTTCGCATCCGCAGCTATCCGGTTGAGGACGGCGCCCATCCGCACGATGTGGCCCCGGATCCATCCGACGGCACCGTATGGTATACGGCGCAGTCCCAGGGGGCGCTCGGAAGCCTCGATCCGGCAACGGGGGAAACACGCCAGATCCCGCTGGGGGAAGGTTCCCGCCCGCACGGGGTCATCGTCGGACCTGAAGGGCGCGCATGGGTGACCGACAGCGGCCTCAATGCGATCGTATCCGTCGAGCCTGAAAGCGGAAAGATCACAAGGTACCCGCTTCCCGAGGGGAGCGGGTATGCCAACCTCAACACCGCGGCCTTCGACAGAGAGGGGATCCTCTGGTTTACGGGCCAGAGCGGGGTATACGGCCGGCTCGATCCCGAAACGGGTGAAATTCAGGTCTTTGATGCTCCCCGCGGCAATGGACCATACGGCATCGATGCGACGCCGGGAGGAGAAATCTGGTATGTCTCGCTTGCGGGATCCTACCTTGCACGGGTGGATACACAAACCGGAGCCGCCACGGTGATCGATCCCCCCACCGAGGCAGCCGGTACCAGGCGTGTCTGGTCGGATTCCAAGGGGAAGCTATGGGTGGCCGAGTGGAAATCCGGACAACTCTCGGAGTTTGATCCAGCCTCCGGCGAATGGAGGCAGTGGAGACTTCCGGGGGACGCCCCCGCTGCATACGCCGTCTATGTGGATGATGCCGATAAGGTCTGGCTCAGCGACTTCGGAGCCAATGCCATTTTGCGGTTCGATCCTCAAACGGAGACGTTCGAATCCTTCATGATTCCCCGGAGGGAAGCGGCCGTGCGGCAGATGTTGGGACGGCCGGGGGAAGTCTGGACCGCTGAGTCGGGGACGGATCGGCTGACCGTCTACTATTATGAGTGATATCGGGTTGTCCCGGCGAGGCGGGATTGCGGGTTACGGGTTGCGCGTTGCGAGTTGCGGGTTGCGGGCTGCGGGTCACGGGTCTTTAGCAGTCAACCATCTACCGTCCACCGTCCACTGGTTTTACGGTCTACCGTCCACCGTCAACCGTCTACCGTCTCGGGGCAAGCTCCTCCGGTGCATGATGCTGCTGTGGGCTGCCCTGCTCCTTGCAGCCTTCGCAGGTCCCGCTTTCGCTCAGGACCTTCTTTCGGGAGAAGCGCTCGTCGAAGCGCTCCGTGCGGGAGGATACAACATCTACTTTCGCCATGCGGCAACCGACTGGTCCACCGACGACCATGTCGCGGCCGAGGGCGACTGGACGAGCTGCGATCCCGGAAGGATGCGCCAGCTTTCCGAACTGGGGGCGGAAACGGCAAGGCGGATCGGTGCGGCGATCCGGCGCCTCGACATCCCGATCGGCCGGGTGCTGTCGAGCGAGTACTGCCGTGCCCGGGAAACCGCGCAGAACATGGCCCTCGGTCCGGTTGAAACCACGCGTGAAATCATGAACATGAAGGCCGCCGAATTTGCAGGCGGCCGGGATCGAGTGGTCGCGCGCGCCCGCCGGGCACTGGGAACGAAGCCCGAGCCGGGTACCAATACAATCCTCGTCGCCCACGGCAATCTTATCCTTGCAGCCTCCGGCGCTTACGGCGGAGAGGCGCATGCGGCGATATTCGAACCCCATGGGGATCAAGAGTTCCGGCTGGTGGCTGAGCTTCCGCCCGAAGACTGGGAGAGGCTCGCCGACCGGTTCGGGAAGAAATCCGGCTGAAACCGTCATTGCGCTCTTTTCGCTTCAATGCTTCCTTCTGGGCCTGCTTTCTTTTCGGGTCTCTTTCAACGTATACCGGCTGTCCGGTAAAGGGATCCCGCCCGGTGCAGTAGGCCAGTGTGGAGTAGGTGGACGGTGTCGGGGTAAAGATCTGCACCTGCTCCGGCAGAAGGTGCAGCGTCTCTGAAGCGTACGCCCTGAGCGCCTGCATGTTTTCAAGCGTGCATCCGGGGTGGGCGGCCATCAGGTAATAGGTGAGAAACACCTTTTTGGGATTCCTTCGATCGATCTCCCGAAACAGTTGGAGAAAAGCCTCCAGGCAGCCCCGGCCGGGTTTTCCCATCAGACGCAGGACGGAATCCTCGATGTGCTCGGGCGCGATTTTAAGCTGCCCCGACACATGGTGCTGCAGGATTTCTTCCAGGTAGAGTTTTCCGGACCTTTTGTCGTTTAAGACCAGGTCGTAGCGGATCCCGGAGGCAAGAAATACCCGGATGCCCCCCTCCAGGCGCCGGAGCGCTCTCAGGAGCCTGATCTGGGGACCGTGATCCACGCGAAGATGCCTGCACGGCTCCGGAAATACACACCCCTTGTCCGCGCAGGCGCCGCGAGTGGTTTTCCGCCGGCATTCGAATCCATACATATTGGCGGTCGGGCCGCCCACATCCGGAATGACCCCCTTGAAATCGGGATGCCGGGTGATTGCCGCGGCCTCACGGAGAATGGATTCCTCTGTCCTTGAAACCACATGCCTTCCCTGATGGGCGGTGATGGCACAGAAGCGGCATTCGCCGTAGCACCCCCGGTGGGTGGTGAGTGAAAACCGGATGGTGTCGAGTGCAGTCAATCGGCCCTGCTTCCGGCACGAGGGGTGCGCATCCCGGGCATACGGCAGTTCGTGGATCCTGTCGAGCGCTTCGGTGGAAAGCGGGAATGCGGGCGGGTTGTGGACAAGATACCGCCTGTCCTGCCTCTGGTACAGCCGCTTCGCGGTAAACGGATCCGAGTTGGCGTAAAATACATCGAACATTCGGATCAGACGGTCTTTATGCCCTTCCATATCCGGTTCTTCATCCGGTTTTTTCTTCAGGGATACGGCATCGTGCGCGGGGAGTTCGGCATCCGGACCCGGAAATTCCGCTGCAGGCTCCGGAACCTCCTGGCCGATGTAGCAGATCCCCCGTACCGATCGGAAGTCCTCTTTACGCGCTATTTTTTCCGCAAGCTCAAGGACGGCCCCTTCGGCCATTCCGTAGACCAGGATATCGGCTTTGGCGTCGAACAGGATGGAGCGCCTCACCGAATCGGACCATGCATCGTAATGGGAGATGCGCCGGAGGCTTGCTTCGATCCCCCCCAGAACGATCGGAGCGGTGCGTTTGAAGTGCCGGCGGATGAGGTTGCTGTAGACGATGACCCCCCGATCGGGACGTTTGGTATTGCGGCCTCCTGGGGTCATGTCGTCACTTTTTCGCCGCAATCCGGAAGCCGTGTAATTTGCGACCATCGAGTCAACGCTGCCGGATGTGACGCCCCAGAAGAGGGCCGGCGGCCCCAGCCGGCAGATGTCCCGTTCGCCGGAAACGTCCGGCTGGGCAATCACCCCCACCCGGTACCCTGCACTCAGGAGCACCCGGCCGATGACAGCCACCCCGATGAACGGCGAATCGATATAGGCGTCCCCGGTGACCAGAATCACATCCAGACCGTTCCATCCCAGCCGATCCATTTCCTCCGGGGTGGCGGGGATGAACGCGGGGGCAAAAATCATGTCGCGCCTGACGATATCCATTTAAGGATTTATACCAGCTATTGGCCTCCGAAGGAAGTCTTCATTCCCCAATTTCCCCCCCAATCCCCGCAATTTCCCCCATTGACAACCATAGAAGACAATGGCAGATTTCTCTATCGATTATAGGGAACCGGCAGAGGTTTAAGCGATTTGATCCTGTTTGCATTCTACGGTCTGGTCGTTGTCATGGGGATCCTCAGCATGGGGTTCCAACTGCTCGCTTCACGGCTGCTCAACCCTCACTTCGGCTCATCGATCATCGTGTGGGCGTGGCTGATATCGACTTTTCTTGCAGCCTTCAGCCTCGGTTCGATCCTGGGGGGCTGGATCAGCAAAACACCCTTGAATACCCGCTTCAGAGCGCAGGCGATCGCAGCCGCTCTCGGGGTTTCCTCGCTTGCGGTGACCGCCTTCATGGGGCGTCCGATCCTTGCCGTAATCGAGCTCGCATTCCCGGAGATGAGTGCGGGTCTTTTTACAGCCTGCCTGGGGCTGTTTTTCGTGCCGGTGACGGTGCTGTCCTCGTTCGGTCCGCAGTGCGTGCAGTATCTTGCGTCGGGCGGGATGCCCGCCGGAGCCGCTTCGGGCACCATCTACGGCATCAGCACGGTTGGAAACATCGCAGGGGTCATGCTGACTGCTTTTGCCTTGATTCCAAACTTCCGGGTCTCGACTCTGATGTACGGGTGGCTGGCGGTCGCATTCACGAGCATCATCTGCCTGATCGGCATTCTCCGCTCACCCCCCAAATGATCTCAACAGATGACTCCAATGGGATGACTTCACAATGAAATCCGCCTGCTGCCTCATCTTTTGCCTCTATCTTGCGGCAAGCGCCGCTGCCGTCGAGAAAGCCGATTATACCGAAAGCTTCGACTCGCTCTACAACAACCTCACGGTGGAGCGGCGCGCGTCAATCGTCGAGCTGCGGGCCCGCTCCCGCCGAGGGGAATATCTCGAGTCGGCCGTCGATTTGAGCGATCCGCTGAGGCTTGTCGTCCCCTATACGCGCAGCCTTTACGCGGCACTCTTCTTTCAGCCCGAACCCCGGCGCGTGCTGATGATCGGACTCGGCGGCGCCGGGTTTCACCGGCTCTTTGCCGAGGCCTACCCGGATTCGCTGCTGCACTCGGCCGAACTCGACCCGACGGTCTTTGCGCTTGCAAAGTCGCATCTGGGTTTTAAACCGACCGAAAAGACCCCGGTTACCATCATGGACGGCCGCCAGTTCATCAAGCGCACTCCAGGGAAGTGGGATTGGATCATCCTCGATGCCTTCAGAGGCGGCTATGTTCCTCCGCACTTAAAGACGCAGGAGTTTTACCGCGAGTGTGCGCGACGGCTGGAAGAGGATGGCGTTTTCGTAAGCAACCTGCACTCGGGCACAGAGCTTTTCTACGCCGACATCAAAACCATCGGATCCGTATTCCCCCAAGTGGTGCTGTTCCGCACCGAAGGGCGGGGAAACGTGATTGCATGTGCGGTGAAGTACAGGGAGCCGGTTGTAACGGACCCCTCCGATTGGCCGAGTGCTTCCGAACTCAACCGGCCCTTGAAAGGCTACCTGGACATGCGGGCGATTCAACGCGAACGGATGCAAATCCCCCTTGCGGAGATGAATCGCGCCCGGCTGCTCACCGATGATTTCGCGCCGGTGGAGTTTCTCGACACGATCAAAAGAAACAATACGGAATAAAGATCCGGTGTTGGATAGGGTTCTAAATCCGAAGCACGAAACACGAAATCCGAAACAATACCCGATGACCAAAATTCAAATGCTTCAAACCAAACTTTTTCAACGAATGTGTTTCCGTTTTGGTCATTTGGTATTTGATATTCGAATTTGTTTCGAGTTTCGGGATTCGAATTTCGGATTTTTTCTCGTGCCCCCTCAGAATATATCAAAGCCGAGTCGTCTTTGCCCTCCCATCGGAGGGGAAAATTTCAGGAGCGCCTGCGGTTAGTGAGCGGTCCAGCCGCCGTCGACCAGCATGATATGGCCTGTCATGTAGTCCGAGGCCGCCGATGCCAGAAACACCGCTGCGGCGCCGACTTCCGCGGGTTTTCCGACCCGGCCGAGGGGGGTGTTGGAAAGTACATAGGCCTTGAACTCCGGCTCTTTCAGCATGGGGCTTGTCAGCGATGTTTCGATGAATGCCGGTGCGATCGCGTTGACATGGATGCCGTGCGGCGCCAATTCGATGGCCAGAACCTTGGTCAGCAGATTTACCCCTCCTTTGCTGGCGCAGTACACCGCTCGCTGGGGAATACCGACCGTGCCCGCATCGGATGAGATATTGATGATTTTCCCCTTTTTCTGCGAAACCATGACCCGGCCGACGGCCTGGGCACAGAAAAAAAGCCCCTTCAGATTGGTATTCATCACCAGATCCCAGTTTTCCTCGGTCACGTCCATGGCCGGTTGAGGTCTGTTGATTCCTGCGTTGTTTACCAGGATATCGATGCGGCCGAAGGTTTCCAGGGTCCGGTCCACCATGGGCCGGATGCTTCCGATATCCGAAACGTCCAATCGAACCGCGATGGACCGCTGTCCGATTTTTTCGATTTCTCCGGCCACCCTCTTCAGCTCCGATTCGGTTCTGCTGCAGGCGACCACATGTGCGCCGTACCGGGCCAGCGCAATGCTGATGGCGTAGCCCAACCCACGGCCCGCCCCCGTGACGACGGCAATTTTTCCAGAAAGATCGAATTCATTTTTCGTTTGCATGTCCATTTCTGCTTCTCCTCAGTCAGAGGTGCGGCTCCTTCCCTGATCTGCGATTCCGCATCACAGTCCCGCTGATCCCATCATCATGCAATCCAGTCCGTCGAGCGCCATGTGGATCGACAGCCCGAGGCCGATCCACCGTGTTCTTCTAAACGCCGTCAAAAGGATATAGACGGCGATTGCCGGATAGGTGTGGAGTGGATGAAATCCGATGCTGCATCGATTCGGATCGAAGATCGGATCCGCTGCGAGATGGTCCAAATCGACCGCCATGGTCAACGCCATGATAAACCACGCAAAAATCCATTCTTTTCCGGCAATCCACCGGGCAAAAAAGCCCGGAACGATCAGATGAAGCATCCAGTGAATGGCCGATCGGATCAACGAACCCCTCCAGGAACAGCAGCGCAAACGGTCCGTCGCCGTTTGCGCCATGACGATCCCCTTCAATCGATGATCTTCGAAAACAGTGACCGCTGCAATCTTTTTTTTAACCGGCTGTATCCCGCTTTAAAAAGCCCTGCAGACGCCGAAAAAAGTGTCCTCCCGGATCGAACACCCGATGGCCCGGAAAATTCGAAAGAGCGGAAGCGGGCGTTTCTCATGCTCCGATGAAGGGAAAGTGACACTTGCAGAAATGCCCCGGGCCTACATGGGCCATTTCCGGCTCCGACCTCCGGCAGACTTCCTTTGCATGGGGGCACCGGGTGTGAAACCTGCACCCGGGGGGAGGATCGATCGAACTCAGAATCTCTCCTTTGGGTATCTCCCGCAGTCTCTTTCTCCGCGGATCGGGATGAGGAACGGAATCGAGCAGCAGCCGCGTATAGGGAAATGCGGTTGCAGAGAAAATGTCCCTTTTCGTTCCGATCTCCATGATCAGCCCCAGATACATCACCGCCAGGTAATCGGCTGCGTAGTCGATGATCGACAGATCATGGGTGATGAAGAGATAGGTCAATGCGTAATCCCGCTTGAGTTCTTTGAGCATTTTCATGATCACGGCCTGCACCGATACGTCCAATGCGGAAGTGGGCTCGTCGAGCACCAGGAACTCGGGCCGTAGGATCAGGGAGCGGGCCACGGAGATGCGCTGCCGCTGGCCTCCGGAAAACTCGTGGGGATAGCGGAACATATGTTCTTCCTTCAGCCCGACTTTTTCGAGCATCTCCTTGACCTGCTGATAGATCTCTTCGGCTGGAAGGCGTTTATGGATCTTCAGCCCCTCCCCGACGATGCTCTTGACCAGCTTGCGCGGATGCAGTGAATTGTAAGGATCCTGGGAAACCATCTGCATCCTGGGACGAAGCCTCAGCAGATCCTTTCTGCTCATACGGGTGAGATCCGTTCCCATGTACTGGATTGTGCCGCCGGTGGGTTCGATCAGGCGCAGGATCGTGCGTCCCAGGGTGGTTTTTCCGGAACCCGATTCGCCCACGACCCCGAACGTTGCGCCTTTCGGAATGTCGAAGGAGATGCCGTCGATGGCCCTGACCACGCGATTGGAAGAAAAAAGGCCGTGTTTGACGGGGAAATGCTGTTTCAAATCGCGTACGGATATCAGGACTTCCCCTGACGAAACGTTCATATTCTTTCCCGATCCCCTCTTGAGAGCGTGAGATTCCAAGCTGCTTTCGAAGGAGGGCGCATGGCGTTTAACCTCTTCCTGCAAACAGGTGGCAGGCTGCGGAATGGCCCTCTTCGACCCTTGTCAGCGGCGGCCTTTTTTCACGGCACAAGGCAAAGGCGTGTCCGCACCTTGGGTGAAATCGGCATCCGGAGGGCGGCTTCATCAGGTCGGGGACCTCGCCGGGGATGGTGGCCAGTTCCTCGCTCTGTCCGATTCTGGGGATCGCCTTGAACAGACCGCGGGCATAAGGATGAAGCGGGTTTGAAAACAGCTCGAGCGTCGGGGCGTACTCGACCGTATTCCCGGCGTACATGACTGCCGTCCTGTCGCAAAATTCGGCCGCAACCCCCATGTCGTGAGTAATCAAGAGGGCGGAATAGTCGAATGTGCGCACCAGTGCGTTCAACAGGTTCAGAATCTGCGCCTGGATGGTGACATCGAGGGCCGAAGAAGGTTCGTCTGCGATCAACAGCTTGGGGCTGGCGGACAGGGCCATGGCAATCATGACCCGCTGGGCCATTCCTCCGCTCAATTCATGCGGGTACAGGGCGTATGTGCGCCGGGGATCAAGTCCCACCACTTCGAGCATCCGTTCCGCCTCGGCCCTGAGCGCCTTTCGGTTCAGGTTCGATCCGCGGGCGATATTTTCCTCGATCTGCCGGCCGGCCCGCATGACCGGGTTCAGGGCAGCCACCGGCTCCTGGAAAATCATGGACATTTCCCGTCCCCGGATCTGATCCAGCGCCTCTTCCTTCAATCCGATCAGCTGCCGTCCATCGAAGACGATTTTCCCTCCGGCGATTTCGCCGGGCGGTTCGATAAGCTGCATCAGGGCCAATGCCGTCACGGATTTTCCGCAGCCGCTCTCTCCAACGACTCCCAGACGTTCGCCTCGATTCAGCCACAGCTCCACTCCGTTCAAGGCCTGGATCACTCCGCGATAAGTATGGAAGATCACCCTGAGATCGCTGACATCGAGTAGGTCGCCTCGGAGACCCTGCATGCCTATCTCCTGATCTTCGGATCCAGGATGTCCCTGATTCCATCTCCTAGGAAGTTAAAACCCAGCACCACCACGGCAATGGCCAGACCGGGAAAGGTGCTGATCCACCACTGGTCGAAGAGGTAGCTGCGGCCGTCGCTGACGATGGCCCCCCATTCCGGAATCGGAGGCTGAGCGCCCAGGCCGAGAAAGCCGAGCCCTGCGGCGGTCAGAATGATGGTTCCCATCCGGAGCGTCAGTTGGACGATTACCGGAGAGACCGACATGGGCAGGATATGAAGGATCATGATCCTCGGCGCTCCTGCGCCGAGAGCCCGCGCCGCTTCGATATACGGCTGCGCTTTTACCTTGATGGTATCGGCCCTTGCCAGCCGGGCGTAGATGGTCCAGTCCACAAGAGCGATGGCGATGATGGTGTTGGTCAGGGTCGGTCCCAGCGCGGCGGTAAAGGCCATTGCCAGGACAAGCCGTGGAAACGCCATGAACATGTCGGTTGCGCGCATCAGAACCTCGTCCATGAATCGCCCCAGATATCCCGCGGATACTCCGGTGATAAGACCGATGGCGATGCTGATGACCGACACCAAACAGATGATCCAGACCTCGATTCTGGCCCCGTAGACGACCCTGCTGAAGATATCGCGTCCGAACTGATCGGTTCCGAACAAGTGCGGCCAACCGGGCGCCTGCAAACGGTTGTTCATGTCCTGGGAGATCGGATCATAAGGGGCGATCCAGGGGGCAAAGACGGCCGTTGCCAGGAAAAGAAGGATCATCGCGCTTCCGATCATCGCCAGAGGCGTCTTTTTCCAGAGATAGACCGTATGCCGGATATCCTCCAGAATCGGCCGGCTTTGGCCGATCAGCAGCTCAAGCCGGGTCTTCTTGGGTCGGTCTCTTTTTGCCGCATCGATCATCGGATCTAAAACCTCTGGAGTTAAAACCTCATTCTCGGATCGAGGGCCGCATAGGAAATATCCACAATGAGATTGGCCAGGGGAAAAGATGAAAGCCACGAACAGGGTTCCGCCGGTGATTGCCGGATAATCGAGGACCAGCAATGCATTGACGATGTATCTGCCGATGCCGGGCCAACTGAAAATGGTTTCCGTCAGCACCGCTCCACTGAGCAGGTCGCCGAAGGATATGCCGATGACCGTCACCACCGGGATCAGGGCATTCTTTACGGCGTGGCGGAAGATCACGACTCTCCGGCCGAGGCCCTTGGAGCGGGCCGTACGGATGAAGTCCTGCCGCAAAACGTCCAGCATGCTCGCCCTCATGATCCTGGCAACCGACGCGGCGGATGCATATCCCAGCACGAAGGCCGGCATGAGGATGTGCGAAAGCCCGTCCCGGAAGGCTTCCCAGTTGCGCGTGAGGATCGAATCCAGCAGCACCAGACCCGTGATCCGATCCGGGTAGATGAAAAGACTGTTGCGCCCTCCCCCTGGAAGCAGGCCCAGATGATAATAGAGGAAAAGCAGAAGAAGAAGAAGAAGAAGCCCCAGCCAAAAAACGGGCATCGAGACCCCCAGGATGGAAAATACCCGCAAAACGTGATCGATCGGCCTGTTTCGCTTCACCGCCGAAATCGCACCGAGAAAGATTCCCAGAACGATCGTGATGGACATGGCCGCGCAGGCCAGTTCCACGGTGGCAGGAAAAAACTCGGTGATGTCCTGAAGAACCTTGTGGCTGGTAATCATGGAGACCCCGAGATCCCCTTTGAAAAGACCGGCCATGTACAGTGCAAACTGAATGTGGATGGGCTTGTCCAGCCCGAGCTGCTGCTTCATCCGATCCACGACCTCGATGGGCGCATTCCCCCCCAGGATGGCGCCCACCGGGTCTGCCGGGATCACATGGGTGATGAAAAAAACGATTGTGGAAACGCCCATCATGACGATGAGCATCAGCAGAAGTCTTCGGAAGATATAGAGGGCCAGTTTCAAAGGAAAAGATCCCGATCATCCGCTCCGATGGGGTCCGATGGGAAAAACACCGAGGGTTCCCCGGCCGCGCCGATTGATAGAGGCGATCGATCGAAACCGCGGCCGGCGGAACCCTTTTTCATGGAGCTTAAAGACTACTTGGAGAACTTGGTGAAATTTACGTGCAGGGAGTACCCCGCATCCTTCCCGGGTCAAGGCCGGGATCTCATCTGTGCTCGTCCTGATCGTAGCCTGGCCGCGCATCCTTTTTACCAGGCGTTTTTCTCGATGCGGCAGCCCGGCCAAAGACGACACACTCCTTCATGGGGGATAAGGATGGCAGCCGGAGTATCGCCGCTTTTAGAGGCGGCTTACCGCGGCTTTACCGCATGGAGGGCATCTTTCCAGTAACGGGCCATCCACTGGAAAGCCAGTAATAACGTGCTGCCGCAGCCTACTGCCAGCCAACCGATTACATGCACCCGGTTCGGCCAATCCAGGGATATCAGCGCCATGGCTCCGGCCCCGCCGGCAAAAAAAAGAAAGACCAGCAGGGAAGAGGCCGTCCCAACATCTTCATTCACCTGCTCAAGCACCAGGTTGTTGCTCAAAGGACGCGTCAGGCCGATGCAGAAGGTCAGCAGGAACATGCATACCCCGAATGATATCGGTCCACGCACACCCAGCACACCGATCGCCAGTCCGCCGACCAGCATGCCGGCGAATCCAAGCTGCAGCAGGACCCATCCGGGCCTGCGGCGGGTCAGCCGGCTGCACATGAACGATCCGAACATCAGTGCCAGCGCATTTGCACCGAAGAAAAGGCCGAAATATTGCGGGCCGGCATGAAAATGGGAGATATAAATGGCCGGAGAACTCGCGACAAAAGCAAACAACGGGGTCGAGCTCAAGGCCATGAGTGCATTGAGGGTCATGAAGCGTCTGTTGTACATCAACCGCAGATACCTGCTCAACACCTGCCGAAAACGGGCCGGCACCTTATTTTGCAGCGGCTCGGGCATACACCATACCCCGATAAAAGCAATGGTCCCCCATGTGGCCTGAATGAAGAAAATCCAGGGCCAACCGAACCATTCGAGCACCCATCCGCCCACGATGGGCGCCAGCATGGGCGCCAGGGCGACGACAATCCCCAGATGGGCCAGCATCTGTTGGCGTTCGTGGGCCTGGAAAAGATCCTTGGCAATGGCCATGGCCAGGGCCGAAGCCGAAGCGGCGCCGACCGCCTGCAGGATGCGGGCTGCAATCATATGTTCCACATCGGAGGCCGTGCCGCACAGAAGACTGGCCGGAATGTATATACCGATACCGATCATCAGAAGGGGGCGCCGTCCATGGCTGTCCGATACCGGACCGTACCCCAGCAGAGAAACGCTGAAGAAGGCGAAAAACAGCACCAGGGTCAAATTAACAGTGGACAAATCCACGCCCCATTGGGCTTGAAGCAAGGGTAGAGCCGGCAAGTACATGGAGGTGGACATGGGCGGGAAGGCGGTCAGCACGGCTAACAGGAACAGAATGCGAAAATAGCTCATTTCATCCTCAGGATCGACGGCAACATCTTTTGAACGATCTGATTACTGTATGTAAGGGGTCATTACAAGATATAAAAAGATATTGGAAATTAAGTGGGGAGCGGAAAACCTTCGGATGGCGGCTTTCGCAGGGCGATCCATCTTAAGCCGGATCGCTTGAAACGATTCGGAAGGAAGACAAAGCTTACCGGGCTTGACCCGGCCTTATTCAAATGCTTCGAATACGGGTGGAAACGTCAGGGCGAAGCCGATCCCGATCAAGACCAGGGTGGCAGTGAATATTCTGCCGAAGTTTATCTCTTCCCTGTTTTTCCAGAGGGAGTGGAGAATGAACCAGCTGATCAACCAGGCGGCCACACCGATGCCTGTTTTCCCTGTCAAAGGCCCGGCAGGACCCCACCAGTTCAACATGTTCTTTAATCCTTCGCTGATCACAGCCCCGGTTGTCATCATTCCTATGACCAGACAACCGATTGCGCTGGAAAGAAAGGCTGCGGAAATCGCCCCGTCGATTCTCGAAACACGTTTTGGGGTCCGTTCTCTCTGATAAATTTCGGTTGATTTTCTATCTCTGACCCTATTTGTATCTTGAACTTCCATTTGATTCCCTTTTTATATAAATCCGGTGGACGGAGAATCTCTTCTCACAGCACCGGTGCAGCTTTTGTGATAAAGGCCCCAAAAAGCCCTGCAATCGCTGCCGCGCCAAAGGCCAGGCTCAACATGACGATAGAGGCATTTCGCAGCTTCGGACTCTCGGTGATTTTGATCCCGGCATGCCAAACCGCAAAAGCGACCGCTGTAGCTAAAATAGGCGCAAACCAGGCAACATGTTCTTTCCATTCCATACCGAACGTATGCCAGGGGGATAGATTCGGAATGGAAAGCAGATAATGACGAGGGTAATCGATCAGATCGGCGGCCCCCTTCGGAGGGGTGGCTCGATACCACGGGTATGCGATATACGTTCCCGTAATCACGGTCAACCAGGCGACAACGGCCATGATCGAGGTGCCGATTTTAGAAAACCAAAGAGATTTGAACATGCCGTTTTGGGTCACCCAACGAGGTCTGAGACTGTAGAGCTCCAACACCACTGCGGAAAAAACGAGCAAAAAGAGCGCACCGAAGACGATGCCGTGAATGGCTACCCAGAGTTCTCTTTCAGTAAGTAACATCTTTCCTCCGATCGAAAGAAATCCGTTCTAGTGACCATCTGCAAGGGAGCGATTGGCCACTTTGTGGTATTTTAATAAATAATGTGTATGATCTTTGCAGATGTAAAGACATTTATTTCACCCGCAACAAACTGCATGCCGACATGCACCAATTGTTTGAACTTCGAATGAAATCGGGTAATATTGGTACCAGTCTTTGGATCCGGAATCCCTAAGAATTCGAAATTCATTTGATATTGAAATGGATGAGCAGATCATCGACGCGATTCGTAAGACGGCGCGGAGACCTTTTTAGCGATGACACAGTCGTACAACATCTTGTTGAATCACATCCGGGATATCGTTCTGTTCATCAACCGGGATGACGGGAGGATCTTCGATGCGAATGCCGTGGCCGAATCGGCATACGGGTACAGTCGTAAAGAGTTGATGAAGTTGACGATTCGAGACCTGCGGGCAGCCGGGGCAGAGAATATTGTCGGCGATCAGATGAACGAAGCCGATGCGGGGGGTATATTCTTTGAGACACAGCACCGCAGGAAAGACGGAAGCATTTTCCCGGTTGAGGTCAGCTCTCAGGGTGCGGATATAAACGCCCGACGCATTCTGGTGAGCGTAATCCGGGATATCACCGAGCGCAAGCGGGCCGAGGAAATGTTGAGTGCAGAACGTAATTTTTTAAACGCTGTTCTGGACATCGCCGGTGCTTTGGTGGTCGTCCTGGACCGCAAAGGCAGGATCGTGAGATTCAACAAGGCCTGCGAGAAAAAGACCGGTTACACAAGCGCGGAGGTCGCAGGGAAAGTCCTTTGGGATTTTCTCCTGACAGAATATGAAAAACCGGGTGTCATCGAGACATTTAAACGGATCGAGGCAGGCCAGTTTCCTTCCGAGTACGAGAACTACTGGATAGCCCGAAGCGGCGAGCTTGTGCTGATATCCTGGTCGAACACGGCCCTCCTATCTCCTGATGGAGCAGTTGAATACATCGTCGGAACCGGGGTGGACATCACCGAGCGCAAGCGGATTGAGGAGTCACTGCGCGAATCCGAGCTTCATTACCGCACGCTTTTCGATTCGATTGATGAAGGCTTTTGCATAATCGAAATGATTTTCGACGAAAATTTAAACCCGGTCGACTATCGATTTCTGGAGACCAATCCTTCCTTTGACAAACAGACTGGACTTATCGACGCAAAAGGAAAGAGAATGCGCGACCTTGTTCCGATGCACGAAGAGCATTGGTTTGAGATCTACGGCCGAATTGCTTTGACGGGCCAATCTGCCCGCTTCCAGAACCGTGCAGAGCAGCTTCAACGCTGGTATGACGTTTACGCCTTCCGTTTTGGCCGGCCGGAAAACCGGCAAGTAGCCGTCCTTTTTTATGATATCACCCAGCGCAAGCAGGCGGAAGAGGCGCTGCTCAAATCCCGAGATGAACTGGAGCTGCGGGTTCAGGAACGCACGGCCGAGCTCAAGCAAAGAAGCGCCCAGCTTGCTCGACTGACATCAGAACTGGCACTGACCGAAGAGCGTGAAAGAAGGCGGCTTGCGGAAATTTTACACGATCATCTTCAGCAGCTCCTGGTCGGTGTCCGTCTCAGTCTCGATACCCTATCCGGACATGTCGCACCCGATAAAAAGCATGCCTTGGATACGGCTCGAAAACTCCTTGCCGATTCAATCCAGACTTCACGCTCGATTACAGCCGAGCTA
>QZKK01000121.1 GCA_003599475.1 Desulfobacteraceae bacterium | reverse complement strand
GATACCCGGCTTTCCTGCCTGATGCTGTCTGCCCAGCTCGAGGGAAGAAGCGTACTGACCATCGAAGGGGTTTCAAAGGACGAAGCGCTCCATCCCGTCCAGGAATCCTTTGTGGAACACGGTGCGATCCAGTGCGGGTTCTGCACCCCGGGGATGGTGATTACGGCCATAGACCTGCTGGAGAGAAATCCAAATCCTTCCCGGTCGGAAATCCGCCAGTCCATCAGCGGAAATCTGTGCCGCTGCACCGGGTACCAGAAGATCGTCGATGCGGTAGAGCGGGTCTCCTCTGACACCGGGAATGGAGAGCCCACATGAGACCGGTTTTCCTTCCCGTGAGCCTCGACGAGCTGTGGGAAATCCTTTCCGATCACCCGGAGGCTGCCCTCTATGCAGGCGGAACGGATCTCCTGGTGAGGGTCGGAAAGCGGCTCTCCTCCCCGCCGGCGCTGGTCTGCCTGGAAAGGATCGGTTCGCTCAAGGGCGTCCGAGAGGAGGGCAACCGGGTGTGGCTGGGCGCCTGCAGCACGCACACCCGCCTCCTCGAAAACCCTCTGATCCGGCGGCATTTTCCGGTTCTCACCAAGGCCCTCGAAACACTCGGTTCCCCCCACATCCGGAATATGGGGACGATCGGGGGAAACATCGTCACGGCTTCTCCTGCCGGAGACACCCTCCCCCCCCTCTATGTGCTCGGCGCACAGCTCGAAATCCGCAGCGCGTCATCCACAAGGTTCATCTCCATTGCAGATTTCGTCAAGGGTCCGGGGAAGACGGATCTTTCCCGCGGCGAAATTGTTACGGGAGTGTGGCTGAACAAGGAGCCGGCATACCGGATCCATCATTACGAAAAGGTCGGCCAGCGCAATGCCCAGGCCATCGCAGTGGTCAACATGGCAGCCTTGCTCGACTTGTCCGGAACAGGCCGGATCGAAAAAGCGCGTCTTTCCTGGGGAAGCGTCGGTCCCACCGTGATTTCTTCCGTAGCCGTGGAAAACTTCCTTATGGGAAAGTATCTATCTGCCGATGTACTCACGGAAGCGGCGCCGCTCGTGCAGACAGCGGTCCGGCCCATCGACGATGTGAGGGCCTCCGCCTCGTATCGAAGGGAGGTCTCAGGGAACCTGTTGATGCGGCTTCTCGAGTGCATGTGACGGTCCGGGAGGAAGAGTTGCGGGAAATCGCCAGTGAAAAATCATTTTACAGTAGGAAAATTCTCCTTGTGTTCGGGGCGTCATTTCTGACCTATGCCAACATCTCCGTGTTTTTCCATTTTTATGGATACCTCGGCACGCTTCCGATCGATGCCCGGTGGTACGGTCTCCTGATGTCCGTTTTTTCCGCGGTTCCCCTGGTCCTGCGGCCCCTGATCAGCCCTTTCCTGCACACCGGCAACGCCCACCGGTACGCCTATGCGGGAACGGGATTCCTTATGGCTTCTCTGGCTTTATACAGCCTTGCGACCGGGTTCTGGAGCATGCTGCTGATCCGGGGGCTGCACGGATTTTCCTTCGTCCTTCTGGGGGCCGCCCTGATGACGATGATGGTCGATTACATCCCCCAGGAAAAAAGTGCTCAGTTCTTCGGGTTTCTTGCCGTCGTCGTCCTGATCCCCAATACGATCATCCCTCCGGTTTTGCCGTTTCTGACCCGTTCCCTGGGCGGATTCCCCCATGTTCTCCTCCTCTTTGCCCTGATCAGCGGCCTCATCTTTCCGATGATCACATTCGTTCACCGGCATCCATCCGGATCTCAACCGAAGGAGGTTTTCAGACCCCTCAGCAGGGCGGAGGTTGCAGACGACTTCAAGGACGTGGTAATCGTGGCCATCCTCTTTTCCATGCTTCTCCTGTACAGCAGCCATGCCCTTGTCTTCTTCTTTCTGGACGGCTTCGGCAAAAAAATCGGAATCGCGGGCACCGGTTTTTTTCTCACCCTGTCGACAGCCGGCGAGATCGGGGTTCGCCTGCTGGCGGGCTCTCTGTTCGACAAGATCAACAAGACCCGGCTGGCTGTTTTCAGCATGGCGAGCCTTGCACCTGTCTATCTTGCCCTTTCCTATGTGGAGGGAGAGCATGCCTTCTTCATCATCGGTCTTCTTCTCGGGCTGGGCTGGGGCATCCCGATGCCGGTCTTCAACGGTCTCATGTTCAATGTCTCCAAACCGAGGCTGCGCGCCTTCAACACCAACATGGCTTTTCAAATGTTTCAGGGCGGATTCTTTCTCGGCCCTTTCATCGGGGCGCCCGTTGTGGAGGGGTGGGGCTTCAGGGCGCTCTTTGGAGTGTGTGTTCTGTTCAGCCTGGCTTCGGCGGCGCTGATGCGGATGGTGGAAAGGAGGATCTCGAAGCAGCAATGAGTATATGGACAGGACTGGCCCTTCCGGTCTTTTTGGCCTTTGTTGAGCTGGGGGCAAGAATTTACCGCTATCGCCGGTTCGGCCTTCCTTTTAAAAGCCGGGTCTTTGCTGAATATCCCTACCATCGATTCGTCGAAAAGGCCGACCCGCCCTTCCATTTCAGACTCAAGAAGGGATACCGGTCTCCTTCGGTCAATATCAACCGGCACGGCATGAGAGGACCCGAGCTGAGCTCACGCCCCGGAGTCAAACGGGCATTGTTTTTGGGCGAGTCGCATCTTTTTGGCGTCAAGCTTTTCCACGAGCGCGATCTCTGGTCTTTCCGGTTGAAGAGGCTCCTCGATGAGGAGGCCGAATCCAACTGGGAGATCATGAATTTCAGCTTTCCCGGCTACAACACCCATCAGTATAGAGCCTTTTTTGAACATGAACTTGTCGGCCTCAAGCCCGATTTCCTTGTTCTTAGCATCGGTGCGAACGACATCACTCAAGCCCGGATGTTCGGGGAAAAATGGTACCCCGGGATGACCTATCCGTTCGATTTTATCTTTGCCTTGGCCCGGAAGAGTCACTGGTGGGAAAAGATCCTGAATCGAAGCTGTTTCTATTTCTTATGGCGCCGGAAATCCAAAGAAGCGCAACGGAGCGCCGCTTTCAAAACCCGGGCAGGCTTCAAAAAGGATGAATGTTTCCATTCAGCTTTCACCAATATGGAGTGCATAGCCAGGGGTGCCCAGGCATGTGGAATCAAGGTGGTTTTTATGCCCGTTTTCCCGGCCTATGAATTGCTTATGTCTTCTGAAGATCAGCGAAAGATCACATCCATTCAGTCGAACTGGCGTCAATATGTCGATGGCGATGGTCCTCCCCTTTTTGAATTCTTTGAACGGATGAAGTCCGAGCTGTCCCCACGGCTGAACATGCCGGTAATAGACCTTCGCCCCCGGTTCTGGCGCCATCTGGATCGATTCACTCTCTACTTTGACTTGTATCACCTCAACCCGAAGGGGATGCGGCTTTTGGCGGAGTATCTATACGAGGAAATCGAGGCCATAAACTTTTGGAAATAGACTCCGCTCCGGACCTGATGATGGTGCAGGTTGTCCCGACCTTAAATGGCATGGAGGAATCGTTGATGGAAAAGTCCGAAAAAGAGCTCATCGAGCCGAAGCAAAAATGGGAAGTGGACCTGTTTCGTCCCGAAGACGCACCGGGGGTTACCGGGCTGTTCCGCATGGTCTACGGAGACGGGTACCCGGTAAAGACCTTCACGGACCCGGAGCGGCTCATCGAGGAGAATGCCGCGCGGCGGACGATATCGTGCGTGGCGCGCACGCCCAAAGGGGATATAGTCGGACACAGCGCCCTCTATCCGAGCGCGCCTTTCCGGGGGCTTTTCGAATTCGGTGCGACGCTCACCGCTCCAAACTACCGGGCGGGAGTGCTCGGGTTCAGGCTGACCGAGTACTGTGTGGGGGAAATGGCCGGGCGGTTCGGTGTCGAAATCGTTTTCGGCGAGCCGGTCTGCAGCCATATCGTCATGCAGAAGATTGGAGCCAAGCTGAAGTTTGAGCCCTGTGCCGTCGAGGTGGATCTGATGCCCGCCGAAGCCTACACGAAAGAGGAGGGTTCTAGGGGGCGCGTGGCAACGCTATTGAACTTCAGGATCATCGATCCCAAACCGCAGACGATCCATCTGCCCGCCGCTCATGAAGAAACGGCAAGGTTCATTTACGGCGGTATCCGCCATGAATGCCGGCTCATCCCCTCTTCCGGGAAGCTGCCTGACAGGGAGGAGACCCGGGTGGATGTTCAGATCTTCGACTTCTCCAAGGTCGCCCGATTTGCGGTGCAGGAAGCGGGGGCGGACTTCGCTTCCGTTTTCGACAGGGAGGAGGCGGCAGCCAGGGGAAAGGGGACGATCGTCCATCAGGTCTGGTTGAAGCTTTCATGGCCGTGGGTCGGCCGGGTGGTGGAACTCTTGCGCTCCCGCGGGTATTTCATCGGAGGCCTGCTGCCCCGCTGGTTCGACATGGACGGATTGCTGATGCAGAAGGTATTCGGTCCGCCCAATTGGGACGGCATTCAGGTCTTCGGAGAAAGGGCGGGCCGTATTCTGGAAATGGTGAAGGCTGATTGGAAGCGCACGGTCTCCTCGTAGTCGAAAGTGCTCTTCTCTCCAGGAAAGGTCAGTCAAATCAACATCACGTTCTTCTTCCTCTCTGCAATTGCCGAGGTGAGCGAGCATGGAAGGATCGAAAATGAAAGAATACGACATCGAACCGGGTCAGGAGTGGGAGATCGACCTCTTCCGTCCAGAGGATGGGGACGGGGTGGTCCGGCTGTTCCTTTCCGTTTACGGCAAGGGATACCCTGTAAATACCTATATCGATCGGGGCCTGCTGATCGATGAAAATGCGGCGGGCCGCATCATATCAAGCGTCGCAAGAACCTCGAAGGGAGACATCGTGGGACACGACGCGCTTTTTTGCAGCGCACCCTGCGATCGCATCCGCGAAGCCGGCGCAGGGGTGGTGCATGCAAGCTACAGGGGAGGAAAAGGCATTTTCGGGAGGCTTGTGGCGCACGCCATGGAGACCGGAGCAAAGCGCTTCGGGGTGGAGGCTGTGTACGGAGAGTCCGTATGCAATCACGTATTCTCTCAGAAGATGACGCAAAAACTGGGCTGGATCACACAGGCCATCGAGGTCGACCTCATGCCGGCCTCTGCTTATGAAATGGAGGGGAGCGCGACCGGGAGAGTTTCTTCCCTCTTCGACTGCATCACCCTTCAATCCAAGCCGCACAGCGTTTTCATTCCCTCCTGCTATGAGGATGCGTTGAGATTCATTTACTCCGGGCTGGACGATTCGCGCGAGATCCTGGTCGGACAGGGGAAGCCTGCGCCGGGCTCAACCACTCGCATGGAGGTGCAGTACTTCGATTTCGCCCAGGTAGGCCGCATGGCCGTCCGGGAGCCCGGGGCCGATTTTATGCAGACCTTCGAGGCCGAAGAGAAAAAAATCGCAGGCCGGGGTGGAATCGTCTTCCAGGTGTGGTTGAACCTTGCCTGCCCCGGTATCGGAGTGGCGGTGGATGCCCTGAGGCAAAGGGGCTATTTTCTGGGAGGAGTCCTTCCCCGCTGGTTCGATACCGACGGCCTCCTCATGCAGCGCATTGCAAAGACCCCCAATTGGGATTCCATTCAGGTTCAGTTCGACCGGGCCAAACGGATTCTGGATCTGGTGAAGGAGGACTGGAAAAGGACATGAAGGTGCGAGTTTAGCGTCGTCTCCATTCACTTCGAGCACTGAAAGGGCGGCTTAACCGTCGGCCACATGTCCCACACCGGCCCGGTGATCACCGTGGCAGGCCGGGATCCCCTTTTCGGCCGCGCTCCGGCCCCATAGAGTGTTTTCCTTCATCCTGGATGTCCTTTCCTTGATCCTGCTTCGGTTCACGATCGACAATAGACCATTGTCGACCCATCTTGATGAATGTTGAACAGTCCGGCCGCCCACGTTGTCGTCGCTAATGCCGAAAATTTATCGGGTTGAATGGCGGAAGAGACTGCCAGCCCTTGATTTATTATGCTGTTTCAACTTGGCACGAGATATGCGGTGAAGCATTGAAACATCGAAACCGTTCACAATTCCGATGAGCAGGCAATCGGCAAGCCGCTCACGGTGTAGACTGACGACATTGTCATCGGAGAAGAACCCAGGAATAAAAACCCGGAAACCGTCCGGAAAGATCCTGAATTCGACCTCTCCACCTCCCCGGCCGAAGCTATATGCAACGACGGGTTTCCTCATCTTGCATCTTTTTCTTTTAGCAGGGACTATTCCTGGGGCTCTGGCTTCGGAAAAGGACCATGCCGTTCCGTTTGCGGAACATTTATCTCTTGGCGTTAAAGCCAAACGCTTCACCGGCAGCCATACATCCTTCGAATTCGGCAATCCCTTCCCTCCTTCCCAATCCCCCCTGAGCCGCCTGGAATTTCCTTTGGACTCGTGGTGGGCCGGCGTGGAGTTGAGGCTCAACTTTCCTCGCTTTTCGCTGGGTACGGAGGGGCTGGCCAATCTCTCTCAGGAGGCGGACGGACTGATGCGGGATACGGATTGGGGGCTCTCATCGTATCGTAAACGCCCCTTTTGATCTCGACCTGACGTGGTCACACGGCGTCAAGGTCTGGTCGGATCAAAACAGCATCTCTCTCATGCTGTTGTATGACTTCTGATAGTGATAATGGGGCAGAGGGATGGTCATGAGTATTAGGACAGGCCGGGGGGTCCACGTTGTTGTCGCCGATGCCGAAAATTTGGCAGCTTGAAAAGTGAAAGAGACGTTCAGACATAGATTTTTAAGCCTTGTCAATTTGGCACGGGATATGCTGTAAAAGCATCGTAAAATTCAGCCACAAGACGATCCGCCGGTCCATAGGGGATTGGCCCCCCTCCGCCGGATGGCCGGGTGGGAGGGTCAGGGTGGAGGCGGTAGCTTGAATGTGCGAACGGAGCTTTTTCGGTAACCGTAACAAAAAAAAGCAAAGGAGAACATGCCGGATGAAGTCAGGTGGATTGGGATTCTTGGTTCTGCTTCTTTCGATGCTTGCCGCTTCCGTGCCGTGTCGGGCGGCACAATGGTATCTTCGCGGGGGAGCCGGATACGAGTGGTCCCTGGATGCCGGCTTTCATGACGAGGACTCCGGGGCGGTCGATCCGCCTGCCTTGTTCGGCCAAGGCCCGGGAAGCGACGGCCGCGATCTCGGCGCCTATGGAGACTTCGGGAGCTTTTCCGTTTTCGAGCTTGCGGCCGGGGCGCAGCCGTTGAGCTGGCTTCGAACGGATCTATCCCTCACTTACCGGCCGGAAGCCGATTATACGGCTCGGGCCAATTTCATCAACGTGCCTGGCGAGCAGCCCGTATCTGCGGAGGCGGAATCCTTGACCGCCATGGCCAACTTCTTTTTGGAGCTGACCGAGCTTTTCCATCTCGATCTGGGGGCATTTAAGCCTTACGTAGGAGGAGGTGTCGGTGTAAGCTACAATGAGATCGGGCGGATGACCTATCGTTTCCCCGGACTGACCCGGCACAAGCTCAGCGTCACCCCATCCGGATCCCGGATGGATTTCGCATTCATGGTAACCGCCGGAACCGGTTTTCGATTATCGGAGAAGCTCTTATTGGATGTCTCCTACCGATATTCGGACCTCGGGAAGATGGAGACCGACTCCGGAAACATGTTCATGGATATTCTTCCAGCCGGCATCGACATCGCGGAAACCTCGGCCCCCTTCCGGACTCACGGGTTTCTGGCCGGCTTCCGCTATCTCTTTTAATAGTCGAATTACCGAGATTCGGATTCGGGAATCGACTCGTCGATAATGACCCGGAAGGTGCCAGCGATGATCTCCCGGCTTCGTTTCTCCACCATCTCCCGGACCCCGGCGGGCAGCCTCGCGGCCCACTGATGGTAAGGTGCCAGGTGGGAACCGCCCTTTGCCATGGAGGAAAAGTCGCCGAAATCCTGAGCGGTGAATACGCCCGCCTTTACTGCGGCGATGACGTATTTTACCGTCGGTCCCATGTCCCACATCGGACCGGTGATCACGGTTGCGGGGGCCAGGCTGTACTGATCGGACATATTGGAGATGGCAAGAATTCCTTTTTCGGCTGCGGCTTCGATGACGCCGAAGCGTTCGGCGTAAATCACGTCCACGCCGGCTTCGATCTGGGCCAGGGCGGCTTCCCTGGCTTTGGGAGGATCGAAAAAGGCGCCGATAAATGTGAGCTTGAACGCAACTTCCGGGTTGACTTCTTTTGCCCCCGCGCAGAAGGCGTTGACCAGGCGGTTGACCTCGGGAATGGCCATGGCGGCGACAACGCCCACGAGGTTCCTTTTCGTCATTTTGCCGGCGATCATGCCGGAAAGATAGGCCGGTTCGTGAATCCAGTTGTCGAAGACAGCGAAATTGGGTTCGGCCGGCCCGAATCCCGAACCGAAAACAAAAGCGGTCCCGGGGTATTCGCGGGCGACCTGCCGCGCGATCCGTTCGACCCCGAAGGCATCGCCCAGGATCAGCCGGCACCCCTTCCCGGCATATTCGCGCGTCACGCGTGCGAAATCGGCGGGCTTCACACGCTCCGACCATTCGTATAGAAAGCCGAGCTCCTTTTCCGCTTTGAGCAGGGCGACATGAATCTGATTTACCCAGGGCTCCTCGATGGGAGTTCCGAAGACGGCGGCGACTCTCAGCTTCTCTTCCGCCGCTGCCTGCTGCCGCATTCCGGCGGTAAGTACGATCGCTCCCGCCACCATCAGAGCCATCATTTTCCGGCTCGACAAAGCGTTTCCTCTCATCCCTGGCTTTCCTTTCAGTAACAACGATCTCCCAATGAACACGAACGGTTTCTTACCCTTCTTTCGTTTCAGCTTCCATAACATACACCGTACCGGATTGGCAAAACCTGAAAATCAATGAATAGGCCGGGAGTAAAGGCCGCCTGCGCGTGGCAGGCGGCCTCTGGAGATCTCCTTCGTCATTTCCGGGTATAGGTCATCTCCATCATCGGCTCCATGTCCATTCCGCCTTCCTGCTTTCCCTTTTCCGGTGCGCTGAGATCCTGAAGAATTTCACGCATGTGGTCGATGTGAAACTGCACATGATACTCTCCCAGGCCTCCGATCAAGCCCTCCAGAGTCGGATATTCCCCGAGCGGCGAGTCTTTGAGCATGGGTATATGCGCTTTGCGATCGAGCTGCTCCCCGGATAAGCCCGAAGCAAACTTACAGATCCGTCGGTACTCCCTTTCGACCTCTGAGAAGAGTTGCGCAAGGGTCATCCGGGCGCGCTCCTCGGAAAAAAAAGGATTCTCGGTCTGGATGTCGATCCTTGGGGTCTCCCGCTCGAGAAAAGCCTGCAGGATCGGCAGGTGGCCAGAACCTTCGGGTCCCCAGAGGTGAGAAAGGATTTCTTTGGGAGACCATCGCCCCACCGGCGTACCGGAGGCGGTCCGCTCATCGATGCCCTCGCATACGCTCTTCAGTTCCTCGATCTTTTCTTCGATATTTCGAGCCAATTGGTTACCGGTCAAAGTTGACATATCTTTTTCTCCCTTTTCGCTTGTTCTTGATTTCATCCCACCTCGAGCGATTCTCGTTTCGAAAGCGCATTGATGCAGGCGGAAATCGCTCGGATTGGGCTGCTGCATTGAAAGTAACTATATCTTCATTCTTTTCAACCGACTTCTGCAGCGTCGGCACGGAAAGCAGCGGAGATCACGCTTCATAGGCTGCGGGGCTTCAATTCCTCATTGACGGATCGAAACAGATCATGTAGCTGTGAGGCGGTTGTATTTTTTTTAAAATCACAGGCGTTCAGGGGGTTCAACGGCCCGACCCGGCCGCCGAGCCCTTTCTCACGCAGAACCCTGAACGGCTGCAATCATGGACCCAGAGAGCGGAAAGGAAAGAGCAGATGGAAGAAACCGTTAGAGAGAAGCTCTTTACCGATCTCACCCATATTTGCGAGCAGATCGCAAGGGGCAGGTACAAAAAGGCCAAAAAGAGGCGGAAAAGGGCACCTTCCGGGAAGATCTCTTTTATCGCCTCAACGTGATCGCTCTGCACATTCCGCCGCTGCGGGAGCGGAAGGAAGACATCCGGCTCCTGGCAAGCCATTTCCTCCTTGAAGCAGCCAGAAGGCTCGGAAGAGATCCGATGCGGATCTCCAAAGAAGCCATGGAGAAATTGACGGCCTATGCATGGCCCGGCAACGTCAGGGAGCTGAGAAACGAGATCGAACGGGCGGTCATTCTCACTCCTTCTCAGGAGATCACGGTGGACGATCTGACGGAGGGGCTCCGCGCGCACGGACAGGAAGGTCCGAGCGAGGCCGGGTCCTCCGTCAGGGATAACGAGAAAGAGCTGATCCGAAAGACCCTTTCCGATACAGGAGGAAACAAATCCATGGCGGCAAGGCTTCTGGGCATCAGCCGGGAAGGCCTGCGCAAGAAGATGATCCGCTACGAAATGGGGTAAAGCCTCTTTCCTTCGGGCTGCCCCCTCGGAAGGCTGGATGAGTGGACAAGTTGAACCGGACGCGGAACGGGGCCGACCATCCCCTTCAGCGGGGACGGCTTCGGCCGGGCGTTCCGGGGCTTCCTTCCCCTCTGGATTCCTGCGAAAGACCCAGAATCGATTCCAGCACATGCACACAGCCGGCATCCCATTTCGTTCCGGCATGCCGTTTGAGAATGTCGAGGGCTTCCTCGGCCGATCTTCCCTTCTGGTAGGGTCGATCGGTGGTGATCGCATCGAAAGTGTCTGCAACCGCAACGATTCTTGCGCCAAGCGGCACCGCGTCCTGGGAAAGCCCGCGGGGATATCCTTTGCCGTCGGGCCGCTCATGATGGCAGTGGACAAACTCCACCGAAGGACCTAGAAAATCCAGGTCTCGAAGGATTTCCGCCCCGGCAGAAGGGTGCCGAAGTATCTCTTTAACCAATTCCGGAGGGTTCCGGCCCTCATGCTCCTGAAAAAGAAGGTCTGAAAAACCGATCTTTCCGATGTCGTGCAAAATCCCTCCCAGCCGGACGGATTCGATCTCTTCCGGGCTCATGCCCATCGCCTCGGCCATCCGGGCCGCCAGGTCCCCCACCCGGGCCGTATGCCCTTCGGTATACCGGTCCCGCGCCGCCAGTGCGTTGGCCATGGCTGAGACAACCTTGATGGTGTTTTTCCTGATCTTCTCGTTGAGTGCCTGCAGCTCGTCGATGAGCATCTCCAGGTTGTATTCGCGGGCCTCGACTTTTACCATCATCATTCCCATGGCTTCGGCAATGGTTCGAACCGGCTCCGGCTGATCGGATCTGGTCAGGGCCATGATGTCGTTCGAGTAGTACCCTTCGGCGATCTGTTCGATGATTTCGACAAGCCTTTGGACGGACTCCATGGAAAAGCCTCCTGGATTGCGGGGAGAGAAACCTGCTGCGAGATGGCAGCGGACTCAGGCGGCCGGCAAAGGGAGCGGTCTCCCGTCTCCTGGCCGGCAGGACCGTGGGCATTAAAGCACAGAAGGCCTGCACTGAAAAGGGAAGAATGATTTGTCACCTTGGCACGCGATATGCTATGGAGCGTGCTGAAAATTCGGCCGCAAGAGGGAAAACACCGGCAAACAACGAGGAGAAACGAAATGAATGCGCAGAGCCTCGATGCGATGATGGTATTCTATCGCCGGCACGTCTGCAGACTCGATCCCTGGCCTGACTGCCTCAACCGGACATTTGAAAAGATCATGCAGAACCCGGAAGTATACAACACGATGTGGGGGCCGAGTGAGTTCCGTGCGACGGGCGTGATCAAGGACTGGGATATCGTCGACCGCCTCGTGGAGATTCGTTGTCCGGCGCTGATCACCTCCGGCCGCTACGACGAAGCGACCCCCGCCATCGCCGGGACCGTTCATCGAGGCATCAGGGGATCCGAATGGGTCATCTTCGAGCAGAGTGCACATCAGGCCCACCTCGAGGAACCGGAACGATATATCGAGGTACTCGATGCGTTTTTAAGCCGGGTTGAGGCCTAAAAGAGCAGATTGTTGGGGGTTACAACCTCGGCTGTTTCCAGGGTTGTTCGAAAATCGGATCGCATTTCAACCTAATCAACATAACGTCCCCTTATTGCGCGCCGGGTTCTCCCCGGTGGGCAACTTTTTACCGATTTCAGGTTTGACCTGAAATCGGTAAATTGGAATTTGCAGAAGACTTCATCGGAAAAGTTCTCTGATCGGGTGGCGAAATGGGCGGCGCTCTATTCAGAGGCCGCCGGATGGATCTTCACGAACGATCCGTCTCTGACAACTCCCACGGCCACGACTCTTCGATCGGTCTTTCGGGTTTGCCCGTCCACGTCGCGGATCGTGAAATCGCCCTCCTCGATCTTCAGCAACGTCGCATCCCCGACTCCGCCCGCTTCCAGCTTTCCGAGCTCGGGGCGGCCGATGGCCTTCGCGGGATTTACGGTGATCTGCTTCAGGCAATCCTCGAAGGAAACGCCGAAAGTCATGAACTGGGTGACAAGCATCATCAGGCTGTAGCCGGGGTCGGCGGAGGAGGGCAGGGTAAGATCGGTGCTGAGCATGTCCGGAAGCAGCCCGGCCTCGATTGCCTTCTGCACCTGCAGGAAGCCTAGGTGGTTGCGCCCTCTGGCAACATCCAAGAAAACGCCGCGCCTTCTCGCTTCGAATGCTTCGGGGATGATCGCAGCCCCCGGAAAACCCATGATGCCGAGGATGTTGTGCCTGCGGCTGGTCAGATAATGGCTGCACACGTCCCCCGGCCGGAGCATATCCAGGATCCTTCCGAGCGGCTCGACCGTATCCCCCACATGGATCATGACGGGAAGCTTTGCGGCATTACCGGCTTCGAGGAGCCGCTGCAGATATGGGATCGCAGGCGCATTTCCGGTCACATAGGAGCTGAGCCGGGCCTTGAAGCCGACGATGATTTCCGGATTATCGGCGGCGACCTCCACCGCCTCCTCGATGTTTACCGCAGCGCCGAGGATCAGTTCGCCGAGCCGGAGATCGGTCTGGCCGATGGTGGAAATGTTCAGCCATGCAAGAACACGGGTCCTGTTTTCCGCAATCACCGGCTTGAACGCGCCGAAATTGCATGAACCGCAGCTCCCGGCATCGGCCAGGGTGGTCGCCCCCCGGTTCACACCGATTACGTCCGGTCTTACGCTGACTCCGATTCCCTCCGCCACGTGAACATGGCAGTCGATCAGCCCCGGCACAACCATGAGGCCGGCGGCCGATTCCACCTGCCTGGCCAGGCTGGAATCGATTTCGGGTGCGATCTCTGCAACCTTCTTTTCGGAAAAAGCGACATCGAGCCGCCCCCGCCTCCCCGAAGCCGGATCGATGAACTCGCCCCCTTTCAGCAGCAGATCGTAACGGATCCCCTCGCGGGCCGAAGCCGTCGAGTTTGCAGTCTTGGACTGGGAAGAACCGGATTTTGAATCTCTGGACGAACCCATGGGGCACCTCTTGGAATTTTAGATTTTTGATTTTAGATTTTAGATTGGCTCCTTGCTTGAAGTCTTGAGGCTCTTGAAATCTGCGTTCACCTGCGGCTAAAAAAATATTTGCTTTGAGTCTTCGACCCTCTTTCCTTTCCGTCTTTGCGTGAGCCCTTGCTCGAACTGACTTCTGACCTCCGGCATCTGATTTCTGACCTCCGGCTTCCGATTTCTGACTTCCGATTTTCGAGCTTTCAGCTTTGGGCTTTCAGCTCACTTAAACCGGCCGTTCCGCCGTGTTCCGATGACCAGGAGACAGGATTTTTCAGGAACTTTTCCACCTCATCGAGTGTCTTTGAGTCAAAGTATCCGTGTTTTTTGCACTGGGTGAGGACATCCCACCAGGTTGCCAGAAAGTGCATCTTTACGCCCATTTCTTTCAGCATGACGAGAGCTTCGGGGAAGATGTCGTAATAAAATAGGACAAACGTATGGGAGACCTCCGCTCCCGCTTTCCGCAAAGCCTCACAGAATTTGACCTTGCTCCTTCCGTCCGTGGTCAGATCCTCCACCAGCAGGATCCTGTCGCCTTCGGAAAAAGTTCCCTCGATTTGTGCATCCCGGCCGAATCCCTTCGGTTTTTTCCTGACATACTGCATCGGCAGCATGAGCCGGTCCGCAATCCAGGCGGCAAAAGGAATGCCGGCCGTCTCTCCGCCGGCGATCGCATCGATCGATTCGAAGCCGATGTCGCGGAGGATCACGGAAGCGGCAAAATCCATGAGCGTCTGTCTCACCCTCGGATAAGAGATCAAAAGCCGGCAATCGATGTAGACCGGGCTTGCCCAGCCGGAGGTAAAAAGAAACGGCTTCTCGGACTGAAAGCGTACCGCTTCGACTTCCAAAAGCATCCTTGCCGTCAATTCGGCCATGAGCTCTTTATTTGGAAACGCGCTCGGAAACATGAAGATCCTCCTATCCGTAAGCGTTCATCGGTTCAGCGCTAAAAAGTTTAAAGGTTGGTTGATTTCAAGTCCCGGTATTCCATCGTTCGAATTGCGAGCGAAACGAACTGAATCATGGGTTCGATTTCAGATATCACGAATTTTACCGGAAGCCAATCATGAAGGAAAAAGCCTGCGGGTTGCCGATGGATTTCTGTGTCACAAGCCGCTCCCGCACGGCAAGGAGACCAACGGGATCGGGGCGCCACTGACATGGGGGGGAAGAAATGATTTCCCCGGGTTATGGGCTTTCATTTGCAGATGACCTTTCGGGAAATGCCGAAAGAATCGTCTGGTAGGGAAGCACCAGAGAAAGAGGATTGTCCTTCCGAAATCAGATATGGCACGCCCCACACTTGGAATCCCCGCCACCGACGACCCTGTCCAACTCTTCATCCGAAAGTACGTCGATTTTTTCTTCGGCTCTCAGCTTTTTGACCTCGTCGAAGGTAAGTGTTTCTCCCCTATTCTTTGCCTGCTCCATGCGTTGCAGCATCTTCGGGGGGACCACGAGCTTGTGGATCTCCTCTGCGCTGAAATCAAATCCAGCCTCCCGTGCACGAACCATGCGCTTCTCCACACTTTCACCGGGCACAAAGATTCTTTTTTCAAATTCCTTGTCGGTTCTGCATTTCTCTACGAATTCTTCTGCGGATTTTCTTTTCATCTTCCATCTCCTTCCCGAGTTGAAATCAATGCCACGCATCTCCATCTCAGGTCCAAGCAGGAAAGCACATTTTGTGCCATTTGCTTGCGGGAAGAAAAATCCGCCCCGATTGCAAATCGCAGAGTGGACCCGGAACCGGTGAGATGTTGCACGCGGGCAAAAACGGGCCTGCCCATTTTCTTGACATTTACTGCCAATGAAATGGTCGGATGCCGGACACAAGAACTCCCTTCCGGCTTGATTTCCCGTCGGTTCGGAAGGCATGATTCGTGCTTTAAACCTTTAAAGCTTGTTTTCTCGAAATGAAAATGATATCGGCGAGGCAGTTCGAGGGTGCGGCAGCTCATTTATTCAGCTAAATGACCCGAAAAAATCTACGAAGGATCGTGAAGAAACAATGGCGTAAATCCATGTCAAAAAAAGATTCGTGAACCTTCGTGTCCTCTTGAATCGATTTGAATGTGAAGATGCAATCATGAAAAGACCTGCTTTCAAAGCTCATCTGCAGGTGAGCGTCATTCCCGGCGAGGGGGTGCTTTTGCTCTCCGAGGATGGAGCAAGAGCCCTGCACGGTAAGGTGTACGAAGAGCTTGTGCCGCTGATCGACGGAACGCGCGACGCGGACGCGCTCGCAGATGCCCTGGCCGGGAAGGTGGATGCGGCCAGGGTTTACTATGCCCTTGCGCTGCTCGAGAAAAACGGGCACATCGCCGAAAGCACGCCGGAAATTCCGGTGGAGACGGCGGCCTTCTGGCACGGTATGGGGATCGATCCGGCCGCCGCAGTTGAAGCGATTGGGTGCGTGCGGGTGCGGGTGAGCGCCGTGGGAAAGGCGGATGCCGCCCCCATGCGTGCAGCGCTGGAAGAGATAGGATTTTTTCTTGCAGATGAAGAAGCCGCCGATTTCGAAACGGTGGTGACAGACGATTACTTGCGGGCGGAGATAGGCGCTTTAAACGCCGCAAATGTTGAAGCGGGCCGCCCCTGGCTTCTGGTAAAGACAGTCGGCCATGAGCTTTGGATCGGGCCGCTTTTTGTGCCCGGGAAAACCGGCTGCTACCGCTGCCTTTCCCTGCGCTTGGCACGAAACCGGCCGGCGCACCGGTTTGTGGCGGAAAAAAACAAGCTGCCCGACCCCTCTCCCGCAGCGCGGGCTGTCAGTCCGACAACCGTTTCCGCCGCTTGCAGGCTTGCCGCCCTGGAGGCGGCAAAGTTTATCGCAGGAGCCAAGGAAGGGCTTCAGGGCAAGGTGCTGAGCCTGGACGTGCGCACCTGGAACGCCGTGACCCACGATCTTCTGAAGCACCCGGCATGTCCGGCCTGCGGTGAATTCGTTTCGGCAAAGACCATGCCGGTCGAGCTTAAAAACCGCAGAGTGACCTATGTCCAGGACGGCGGCCACCGCACCCAAACGCCTGAGCAGACGATAAAGAAATATCAGCATCTGGTGAGCCCCATCACCGGGGTGGTGACCATGCTTTCCCCTGTGCACAACGCCGACGGCTTCGTCCATGTCTATGTCGCCGGCCACAATCATGCCTTCAAAATGGAAAGGCTCGATTTTTTAAAGCGCAGCCTGCGAAATGCCAGCAGCGGCAAGGGGATGTACGAGGGCCAGGCCAAAGCGAGCGCCCTTTGCGAGGCGATCGAGCGGTATTCGGGCGAACGCACCGGAAGCGAGGTGATTGTGACGGAAAGCTTTACCAAGATGCGGGAGCGCTTCGGCGAAGATGCCGTCCACCCAAACGATGTGATGCGCTACAGCGACCGGCAGCTTGTGGAACGCGTGGACTGGAATGCCAGGAAATCGAAGTTCAACCGGGTGGTAGAACCCCTCGATGAATCGGTTGCAATCGACTGGACCCCGGTGTGGTCGCTGACTGAGCAACGCCACAAGTATCTTCCCACCCAGCTTCTCTACTACCAGTCCAAGGTGAGTGCCGCTTGCGACTCCTTCTACTGCATGGGCTGCTCGAACGGCAACGCCTCGGGAAACAACCTGGAAGAAGCGGTGCTGCAGGGATTCTGCGAGCTGATGGAGCGGGATGCAGTGGCGCTCTGGTGGTACAACCGCCTGCAAAAGCCGAAAGTTTCGGTGGAAAGCTTCGGGGAGCCCTACCTGCTCGATCTCATCGGCTATTATCAAAGCCTGGGCCGCGAGGCCTGGGCGCTCGACATCACCAGCGATCTGGGCATCCCCGCCTTTGCCGCCGTCTCCCGGATCTATACCGGACCGGAAGAGCGCATCCTCTTTGGTCTGGGCTGTCATCTCGATGCACGCATTGCCCTCTTGCGCGCCTTTGCGGAAATGAACCAGATGCTGGGTCTGGCCCGGGGGGGCGAAGAGGAAAAAATCGCGCTGGAGGACGAGGAGACCCTGTCCTGGCTCAAAACCGCCACCCTTGCCAACCAGCCGTACATGGCGCCGGATGAGACGATGGCGGCCAAACAGCGCGAAGACTACCCCTCCCTTTATACCGGCGATCTGCTTACGGACATCGGGCGGTGCCGGCGCATCGTGGAGGAAAAAGGGATGGAAGTGCTCGTGCTCGACCAGACCCGGCCGGATGTCAAGATGCCCGTGGCGAAGGTGATCGTGCCGGGCCTGCGCCACTTCTGGGCGCGGTTTGCCCCGGGAAGACTCTACGACGTGCCGGTCCAAATGGGCTGGTTAGATAGACCGCTGACAGAAGAAGAGCTCAATCCGATTCCGGTGTTTTTTTGATTCGGGTAATCCACGAAGGACACGAAGAATGACCAAGTGCTCAATTACTTAAAGGCAACAGGGTTGAAAGCCTGTGTTCTCATCAATTTCGGCAGTTATGGCAAGTTTTGGAGGGAGGAGCAACGGGTAGGAGAAAATCATGACGCAGGCTTATGTTCTTTCTTTTACTAAAGACGTTTCGGTCGATTTTCCGGCGCCCGATCAGGTCGTCATCCAGACGCTCGACCGTCGCTCCACCCTCAAGGGGCTGACCCCGGGGCTTGTCCGGGCAATAACAATACTTTCCTCGCAAGGGGCCTCCGAAGACGAGCTTAGCCGGCAGGTTGCCGAAACCGACGGGGAATCGGCCCTTGCCAGGTTCTACTATTATCTTTCAATCTTTTCCAAGCGCTGTATGATCCGCTACGGCATATCCTGCAACGGAAAGCCGATGGCAACCCTTTCTCCCATCTCCGCGCATTTTCAATTCAATCCGGGTTCTTTGGATCCGGAATCTAAATACACCCTTTCCCGGTTTTCCTATCTGCACCGGGAAAACGAGGATCCGGTCCTGGAGTCACCGCTATCCCACGGAAAGATCACTCTGCACGGATGGATGGGGGCGGCCATTGCCGCCGAGCTTGCAGGAGCAAAGACTTTGGGTTCCTTGTGCGATCTTCTGAAAGAAATCCCCCGCGATGCCATAGAGCTTTTTCTAGGCATGCTTCTTGCCGCCGGCTTTCTCATCGAGGCCAAACCCGAGGATCCCTATCATGGAGAGACCCGAACGCTTGCCCAGTGGGATTTTCACGATCTGCTCTTTCATGCCAGAAGCCGTCTGGGGCGGCATGCCAACCGGTTCGGCGGTACCTATCGCTTCATCGGAAAGATCGATCCCCTGCCGGCGGTAAAGCCCGCAAGCTCCGGGCAGACCCTCGACCTTTACAAACCGGATATGGAAAAGCTCGAACAAGAGGACTACCCCTTCACTCTGGTTCTGGAGCACAGAAAATCGATCCGGGAATATGCAGAGCGACCGATTACAGACCGACAGCTTGGCGAGTTTTTATACAGAACGGCCAGGGTAAAGGAGCTGATCAAACACGATGTGCAGGATGTAAGCAGGCGGTCCTATCCGGGGGGAGGCGCCATTTACGAGCTTGAGATCTACGTGAATGTGAATGCCTGTGAAAGCATTTCTCCGGGCTTTTACCATTATTGCCCGAAGAACCACGGACTTGAACCGCTCTGCGGGCCGACGGAGGCGACGGCTGCGCTTTTCAAAGACGCCGTTCGCTCGACGGGCCTGGAGTTGACTCCGCAGGTGCTCTTCACCATCGCCTCACGCTTTCAGAGGCTTTCCTGGAAATACGAATCGATGGCCTACAACACGATGCTCAAAAACGTGGGGGTGCTGTATCAGACCATGTACCTTGTGGCAACCGCCATGGATCTTGCCCCATGCGCCATCGGAGGAGGAAACTCGGATCTTTTTGCAGAGGCCGCGGCTCTGGATTACTATGCAGAAACATCGGTGGGGGAGTTTCTGCTCGGGAGCAAGCGGATGTGAATTTAACCGCTCCCATTTGCGCCGAGGCTTTAATTCATGCCACAAAGACACGAAGAAACAAAGAAGAGTAGGGTTCGTTGCTGAAACGATGAACTTTGGAGAATTTCTTGATGCTTATGACGAGTTAATTAACAAAGCAAAGAGTGGCAAATTAGAACCGGCGGACTTTCAAAACTCAACAATTACTTTAACCAACCCCGGTAGTATCGGAACAATTTCATCAACACCAAGATTAATGAACGGACAGGGCTGTATAATTGCAGTAGGTGCAATTGATTACCCGGCAGAATTCAAAGCAATGCATCCCTCTGCATTAGCATCACTTGGTATCGGTAAGGTTATGAATATAACCAGCACTTATGATCATCGAATTATTCAAGGTGCAGAATCCGGCGCCTTTCTTGCAACTATTGATAACCTTTTACTTGGAGAAAATAATTTCTATAGTAAATTATTTACTGACTTAAAAATTCCACAGAAAGCAGTTGGCTGGGACCTCGACACACTTTCAAAACGATTTTCAAAAATCGACAACATCGAAGAGATTGAGAAACAAGCACGAATTGTTCTGCTGATTAATATGTTTAGAGTACGCGGACATTTAATTGCAGATTTAAATCCGCTCAGTCCGCCAAAATCTTTTCACCAGGAATTAGATCCTGCTAACCATGGATTTACAATCTGGGATTATGACCGTCATTTTATAACCGGTAATTTACAGGGAATGCAGACAGGTACTTTGCGCCAGATTCTTGATGTTATTCATCAAACTTATTGCGAAAAGATCGGTGTAGAATATATGCACATCCAGAACCCCGAAGAAAAACTGTGGCTTCAGCAAAGAATGGAACCAATTAGAAATAAGCCGAACTTTTCATTTGATGTTAAAAAAAGGATAATGGAAAAACTAATTGTAGCTGAAGCGTTCGAACATTTTCTTCATACAAAATTTATTGGACACAAACGGTTTTCCCTTGAAGGTTCTGAGACTTTAATACCTGTGTTGGACTATCTTTTAAATTTAGCGAGTGAGCAGAACGTTAAAGAAGTTTTTTTAGGAATGGCTCACCGTGGTAGATTGAATGTATTATCAAATATCATCGGTAAGAGTTATACTAACATATTTTCCGAATTTGAAGACGAAATGGATCCCGAAAGTCCGCAAGGTACAGGTGATGTTAAATACCATCTTGGAAGCAAGGGATTATTCAAATCGCAAAAAGGTAATTCTATTAGCATTGTGTTATCCCCCAATCCCAGCCATCTGGAACTGGTTGACCCAGTT
>QZKK01000204.1 GCA_003599475.1 Desulfobacteraceae bacterium | reverse complement strand
CCCACCTGCGTCATATCCAGTTCCGCAAAGAAACCCGCTGGAAGGGCTGGCAGACGAGATCGGATTACCCGGATATGGATCCGAAATTCGATTGTTTCGTGGAAAGCAAACGGAATAAAGAAACAGGAGAAATCGAAACGTTCACCCGACCCTATGAGCCCATTGTTGCCGGGGATCGGTACAAACAATAAGATCAAGGAGGAAATCAACATGCCACCAAGAATCGATAAGGAAAAATGTGACGGCTGCAAAGCTGAAGAAGAAACACTCTGTGAGCAAATCTGCCCGGGAGATCTCATGACTCTTGGCGAAAACAAGAAGGCTTACTGCAGGCAGCCTCGTGATTGCTGGGACTGCATGTCCTGCACGAAAGTCTGTCCGGTGGGGGCCATTGAAACCCGCATGCCTTACCAGCTAGGTTACCATGGCGCCAAGCTGATCCCGATGATGGGAACGGATAACATCACCTGGACCTGTGTGGACATTTACGGGAACGTAGAACGCTTTCGCTACAAAAACAGAGTAGACCCGGAATAATGGATAAAATCGTACCCAAGATAGGCATATTCATATGGAATCAAGGAGGGCGGCTTTCCCAGCCCATCGACCTTGAAAGTCTAGTCAAGAAATTCACAAAGGCTAAAAACGTGGCCCGCTGTGAAATTGTCGATGAGCTGTGGACGCCCGCCTTCTTTGATTCGCTTGAAAACGGTGTGGAAAACAAACAGATTGATCGATTCCTGTGGGTGGGACGATTTACCCCTTATCAAATGAAACATATCAAGGGCCAATTGTCTGCAACGGGGCTCAATCCCTATCTGCATGAATGGGTCGACCTGGAAGACCAGGGGATCTGTCTTAAGGGAACCGCAGCGGAAATCCGGGCGGCCAAGGCCGCCGCTCTGATGCAGATGGCGCTTGCCCGGACCCGGATCCTTGAACCCCTGGAACCCATCGAGCTTCCCGCTTCAGATGCCATTCTGATCATCGGAGCGGGCGTGGCGGGTCTTCACGCGGCCGAATCGCTGGCTGCACTGGGAAAACAGGTGCATCTCGTTGAAAAGGAAAGCGGAGTGGGCGGAAAGGTCGCACTCCTTTCCCGGTTTTACCCCCGAATCTGCGATCCACACTGCGGACTGGAATTTATACTGCAGAAACTGAACGAATCAGACCATGTAGAGTTTCATACCCTATCCAAAGTGGAAGCCCTCTCGGGAAGCCCTGGGAATTTCATGGCAACGGTTCAAAAGAAACCCCGCTTTGTCAGTGAAACAAATTGTAATGCCTGCGGAGAATGCATGACCGTCTGCCCCAAGGAAATCCCGGGGGCTTTTCCGGTTTCTAATGATATGAAGGCGATTCATCCGCCGATTCCGATGCCTTTTCCATCCGCTTTCGTGATTGAGCGGGAACATTGCCCGCCGGAATGCAGGGAGTGCGAAAAGATTTGTCCTGCAAAGGCCGTCGATCTGAACCAAACCCATTCAGAAGAACAGCTCCGGGTCGGAGCGGTTCTGGTTACAACCGGCTGGGACATCTATCCTCTTTCCAAAGTTGAAGAATACGGCTACGGTCGCTACGATAACATCATCAGCAACCTGGAGATGGAACAACTCCTTTCGTCCCATGGCCGGCAGCAGACCCACCCTGGAAAATTATCTTTAAGTGGCTTGAAGGAAGTCGGGTTTATCCAATGCGCAGGAAGCCGGGATGAGCGACACCTTCCATACTGTTCTTCCGTCTGCTGCTCGGCGACCTTGAAGCAAATCCTTTATTTCAAAGAACTGGTTCCAGATGCAAAATGTTATGTCTTCTACCAGCATATACGCACTTCAGGTTTTGAGGAGGATCTTTACCGCAGAGCCAGGGAATCGGGCGACGTCACCTTTGTTCGCGATCGACCGGCAAAAGTCGAATGTGACAATCAGGGGAAGTTGAATGTAACGGTTCTAGACCCGCTGCTGGATAAGAGAATCACGATGAATCTCGACCTGCTGGTTTTGGCAGGCGGCATGTGCCCTTCGGGCGGATCCCGGGAAGCCGCCCAAGTTCTCAAGCTGCCTCAAAACCCATATCATTTTTTTGAATCACACCTCCAATGCCATCCCGAGGAAAGCCAAAGAACCGGGATTTATGTGGGGGGAAGCTGCCGCGAACCGATGAATGTATCCCAATCGATTGATTCGAGTCACCGATCCGCCGTGCAGGCGCTGAAATATCTGGAGGGCACCGTCCGGATCGAACCGACCTATCCGGTGGTGAATAAAACCAAGTGCGACCAGTGTAAACGCTGCATGGAGGAGTGCCCCTTTTCCAGCTTTGTTTTCGATGAAAAAGGATTTCCTGCTCCGGATCTGGCCCGTTGCCGGCAGTGTGGAAACTGTATGGGCATTTGCCCGCTTGCGGTAATTTCTCTCAACCACAATACCATTAAACAGATGGCGGTCCAGATTGAAGCGATCAACACTTCCTTTATGGGCAAAAAAGAACCGGTCATCCTGGCGCTTCTATGTGAGAACGATGCTTATAAAGCCGCCCGGGCGGCCGTGGACCAGGGGCTTTCTGTCCCGCCCAATGCCATAATCATTAAGGTATCGTGCGCCGGATCGGTCAATAACGCTCTTGTGGCCGATGCGCTCTCGCTGGGGATCGATGGTGTTTTAATTGCCGGCTGTAAAGACGACCAATGCCACTACATCAGAGGAAGCAAGCTGGTCCAGAAGCGAAGCGGAGATTTAAGCGACAAACTCAAAACGATGATGATTGAACCCGAAAGGGTTCGCTTCGTGAATCTTGAAATAAGGGATGCAAATAAATATGTCGCTGTTCTGAATACATACATCAAAGACCTTAAAGGTATGGGTCCCAATCCCTTTAAGATTTAACTTCGATTGGGGTGTATCCTGAAAAAGCAGAATCGATGATGTTCCTTACCGTTAGTTTATACATAGCCATCGCGATCTTTACCATCGGCCTGGTGTACAAGGTATCGACCTGGTTCCGTTACAGCCTTTCGCCGGCTGCCGCTGACGTTCCGGCGGCTAAACGGATGCTTGCGGCGGTCAGAGGTATCGTACTGACCGTTTTCAGCCCACAAATCCTGACGCTGCTCGAAGTGCTGGTTTCCGGCATGCTCCTGCAGACCCGCACCCTCAAGGAAAGCCTGCTTCGCTGGTGGATGCATATGCTTATTTACGGCGGGTTTATGCTGCTGCTGATGATGCACGCCCTCGATAAAATCATAACGGGTTCTCTTTTCAGTTCTTATTACTCGACGTTAAATCCCTTCATGTTCCTGCGGGATTTCTTCGGCCTCATGGTCATGGCGGGCCTGGGCCTGGCCCTCTACCGGCGCTTTTTCATGAAGCTGCCGCGCCTGCGCACAAGTCCCATGGACCATTACGTCATCATCATCCTGGCCGTCATCCTGATTTCAGGGTTTCTGATGGAGGGGATCAAAATCACTTCCTACACCCGTTACCAGGAAATGGTGGAAGCCTATGCCCACCCCGGGGACGAAGAAGAACTTCATGCCCTGGAATCCCTCTGGGTTCAGGAATACGGGGTTGTCTCACCCGATCTGAAAGGCCCCTTTGAGGAGGATGCCCTTGAAAGGGGACGGGACCTGAACGAAAGCTGCATCTCCTGCCATTCGCGCCCCCATTGGGCGTTTATGGGGTACGGCGTGGCTAGGGCCATCGCACCGGTGGCCATGGGGCTGGACTCGGCCGGACTGCCGACGTTTCTATGGCATCTTCATTTTCTGGCCTGTTTTATCGGGCTGGCTTATCTGCCGTTCAGCAAGATGCTTCATATCTTTGCCGGCCCCATCTGCCTGCTGGCCAATGCGGTCATGGACCGGGAAACCTCGGACCCGGCCAATATCGCCACCCGCCAGATCGTGGAGCTCGACGCCTGCACCCACTGCGGCGCCTGCACCCTGCGCTGTTCGGTGGGGGTCGTGTTTGAAGAAATTCCCAACGTCAACATTCTTCCTTCTGAAAAAATCGCTGCGCTCAAAAGGCTGGCATCCGGTAGCAGTCTTTCAAGGCAGGACGCCCAAACAATCCAGGAAGGATTGTATCTGTGCACCAACTGCCTGCGCTGCACCGGAGTTTGCCCGGTGGGAATCAACCTTCAGGAACTGTGGTTCAGTGCGCGGGAAGCTTTGCTGCAAAAGGAATGTCCCGAGCTGTTGATTCTCTCGCCCCTTTCCCTCTATCGGGGTTTGATGCAAGATGCCATAGGAGCTGAACAGTATCGGAACCCGATAAAATTGGCCAAAGAAGCAATTTCCAATGAATATAAATCAAATCTTCGGGACAATACGATAGATTGGACCCACAGAGAGGATACGCTTAAAAACAGGCTTCGTCTGTCGGCTCAAGGCAGTACATTTTCATTTTGTTATAATTGTAAAACCTGCACGACCGCCTGTCCGATCATGCATCATTTCGATAATCCCCAAGCGGCTTTGGGACTGGTCCCACACCAGATTATGCACGCCCTGTCCTGGGGTCTTACCGATTTGATCATGAGCTCACGGATGCTGTGGGCCTGCCTTGGGTGCTATCGATGCCAGGACCATTGCCCCCAGGGAGTTCAAATCACCGACTTGTTTTATGAATTAAAAAACATCGCAATCCAACGGACCAAGGACAAGGTGACCGTAACAGTTTAACCTTTTGAAAGGGGTAATCGTTCAGCCACTAAGTCAACAAGGCACTAAGTTTATTGGAAAAATTCTTTCTTCGTGCCTTTGTGTCTTGGTGGCTGAACTGTTACTGAAAGGATAGATGGAAACGATCATGACTTATGCCTTATTTCGCTGTTGCCCCACCTCGATTTTTGCAAAACAATACGAATCCTCCACGGATGCCGTATTGCGAAAACTCGGGGTGCGATTCAAAGATATCAAAGAATTTAACTGCTGCGGCTACCCCTTAAAAAGCATCGACGTCAAGGCGTATACTCTTGCCGGGGCCCGCAACCTGGCCCTGGCCGAAAGCAACGGTGCCAACATCCTAACCTTCTGCAACTGCTGCTTCAACAGCCTCCGGCATGTCCAGCACGCCTTGAAGAAAAACCCGCCCCTGCACCAGGAAGTCAATGCCACCCTCGAAAAAGAAGGCCTGACCTGTCGGCAGCCGGTTGAAGTCAAGCATCTCTTCGAGCTGCTGTTTAACGACATCGGTCTCGTTAAGATCCGAAACATGGTGGCCAGAAGCTTCAGCGGCCTTAAAATTGCCACCCACTACGGCTGTCATCTCCTGCGGCCCAAAGACATCGTCCGGTTTGACAATCCGATTGCGCCGTCCATATTTGACCGGCTGGTTGAGCTTACCGGTGCTGAAAGCATCGCCTGGCGGACCAAGCTGGACTGCTGCGGGTCTCCCCTGCTGGGCGTCGATGATGAGCTGTCGCTGGATCTAACTCAGAAAAAGCTCCAGGACGCCATCCGATCCGGCGCCGACTATCTATGCAGCGCCTGTGTCTATTGCCAGATCCAGTTCGACCGGGTTCAAAAGATGCTGCTGTCCCGACGCAATGAAGCCCGGCCCCTGCCCTCGATCCTTTACACCCAACTACTGGGACTAAGCCTTGGAATTGATGATAAAACCTTAGAAATCGATAAAAATGAGCTGGCGATAACCGGAATCAAAAATTTCCGCGCTTAAGATAACGGGTTTTCTCCCAGGGCATTTACACCTTTAAAAGTCCCCTTGGCACTATATTCCTTTCCAAGACATAACCGCTGAGAATTGTTTTGTAAACGTGGGGTTTCCGTTCGGCTCAAAATGTCGTTCCTTAATCGAAAATTTGACATCAAGTGATTAAGAATGATATCTGTTGACTGAAAACATCCTATCGAATTTCATCAAATCACTCGGTTTTTTCATTTGGCTGCCACTAGGGGAAGGCGATGGAAGCGCATTGGCATCTTCAGGAAAAAGGCTTTTTCTGGGATCTTCCGAATGAGAAAGCAGAATTTATCTCCCTGGCTACGAGGAAAATTTTAAAGAAAAACGATTTTATTTTTTACGAGCAAGATCCGGGAGAATCCTGCTTCTATCTTGAAAGGGGGGCCGTCAAAATTTTTCGTGTTACCGCTTTAGGAAAGGAACCCATTTTTTTCGTTCGGAAAGCAGGCGAAATGTTTGGAATCGCTGAAGTCATCGACGCCAGAGAAAGAAAATGCAATGCCCAGGCCCTGGTCTCCTGTGTGTTGTATGAAATTGATAAGGAAAAGTTCGAGCTTCTTCTTTCCGATCATTACCTATTTGCCAGAAAGGTAATAAAGATTTTAGGACGGCGCTTGCGGTATCTTGGAGAGCAAATTGAGAATCTGATGGTCTGCGACGTAACCACCAGAATGTTAAAGCTTCTGTTTTATCTTTGTTGCAATGGCCTGCTCGACAGAGCTTCACTGAATCAGCCTGTCAAGGTTCCGATTCATCTGACTCAGGAGCAAATGGCCTCTTTAACCGGTTCATGTCAACAAACAGTCAGCGAAACCTTAAAAGAGCTCCAGCAAAACGGATGGATCCAAATTTCGAAAAGAGAAATCACCCTTCTGAATCCCCTTGAAATATTAAATAAAATCAATCAATAACGGAGTCCGGACAACCCGAGGAGACAAGTTCCGCCGGATTATTCATGCTCATGGGGGATACCGCCGAGCCGGTGCGCATGGATGTGGCGGTGCAGTGCAATTTCTGCATCGGTGAGGATCTTACCTTCTTTCATCAGGCAGACCGTATCGGTGGTCTCCTCCAAAAAGTCGAAGTCATGGCTGATCAGGATGTAGGACAGACCGAGACCGATCAAAATCTCTCTGATTTTCGATTTCGTGATCTCGTCCAGCCCGTTTGTGGGCTCATCGAGCAGCAGCACCTCCGGCTCCATGGCCAGCACCGTGGCGAGCGAGACCAGGCGTTTCTCCCCTCCGGAAAGTTTGTGTGTGAGCCGCTCTTCGAATCCTCCCAAACCGAGCTGCAGGATCGTTTTGCGTGCGATTTCCGCCGCTTCGCTGCGGGTTTTCCCGAGATTCAGGGGACCGAAAGCCACATCCTCGATCACCGTCGGGCTGAACAACTGGTCGTCTGAGTCCTGGAAGAGGAGCCCGATCCGCTGCCGCACCGGCAGGAAGTCTCCTTCCCGGCTGACCTTCTTTCCAAAGATCTCGATGCTGCCGGCAGTCGGCTTCAGAAGCCCCATGATCAGATGAAACAGGGTGGTCTTGCCGCTTCCGTTCGGGCCCATCAACCCGATCCGGCTCCCCCGATAAAGAGAAAGGTCCACTCCGGATAGGATCGGCTTTTCTCCGGGATACCCGAAACAGATTCCCGAAAGCCGGAGGATCGGTTCGTCTCGCGTCGTCATCCCCCGCCCCCTCCCCATTCGAGATACGCCAAAACGAGAGCGGAAAGAGCTGTCAGCACCAGAAAGATCCGGTCTCGACCCTGTCGAGAGAAGTCATGGAGAGAGTGGAATTTGCCGCTGAAGCCTCGGCACTTCATGGCCTGATGCACCCGATCGGCTCTCCCTGAGGCCCGAACGAACAGCATGCCCACCAGATAGGCATAGGTTCGATACGTATGAAGATCTGTTCGAGGAGAAAAGCCGCGTATTTTTGCCGCCCTGTGGAGACGGTCGAACTCCTGCTGAAGAACGAAAAGGTACCGGTATGTGATCATAAAGAGATAGACGATTTTGTCAGGAAGGTGAAAATGACTCAAGGCATACCCCACGGTAGCCACAGAAAGGGTGGCCATCAGAGAAGTGAAAATCAGAAGGATTGCAAAAGATTTCAGGGTAATCTGAAGCGCGAGGATCACACCCGGCCTGGTCAGGGTAAACGGCCCGAGCCGGTGCAGTGCTTCCCCGTCATAGGTAAAGGGCAACACAACCCAGATGAAAAGAACGAATCCGCCTGTCAGGAGAAGGCGGCCCGCAATGGCGCGAAGGTCGATCCGTGCCGCGCCTGCAAGCAACACGGAAAGAAGGACGGCGAATGCCAGCCCGGAAAAATCTTTAGAGACTGCGATGATGAAGGACAAAACCGCAGCAGAGAGGATCCTGCATCGGGGATCCAGGCGATGGATGACGGAATCGCCTGCGCTGAAAGGTTCGCCGTTAACCATTTTCTATTGAATGCCGAGCCGGCAGTCCTGCATCGATCCATCTCCCTCCGGTCACAAAGTCGCCGATGTATCGTCAAAGATAGATCCGTCGATATCGGATTGTCAATATCGTGCAGTCCGCAGTGCTCAGCCGTCGGGGAAAACGATTCCAGCCAGGGCAAAGGCCGAAAAAATTCATGCGATTGCCTCGGCTTGTCCCGATTTCAATACGTTTTTGACATCTATGGACGATTCGAGACGATTCGATTAGAAACCGGGGCCTCCGGCTCCAAGGAGCCGGAGGCCGATCCGGGGTTAATTGCTGAACAGCCACCTCGGGAACCAGAGGGCGATTTCCGGAAAGACCATGACCGCGAAAAGGGCAATCACCTGGAGAATCAGGAAGTCGGCCATGCCCATGTAAATCGTTTTTAGATCCCACTGCGGTACGACCGCTTTCAGGTAGTAAGCCGACATCGCAACCGGAGGCGAAAGGAAGGCGGTTTGCAGGTTGATGGCCACAAGGGTTCCGAACCAGACCAGGTCAAACTTCAATGCGAGGACTAGAGGCATGAAGATGGGGAGGAAAAGATAGATGATGGCCGGCCATTCAAAGGGCCACCCCAGGAGAAAAATCAGGGTCATGATGATCATGAGCATCACAAAAGGCGGAACCGGAAGGGCCAGCAGAGTCCGGGTCATCAGGTCCGCGGAGCCGAGCCGCGCGAAGACCGCCCCGAATACATTGGAAGCCACTCCTAGAAAAACCACCATGCTGGAGGTCTGGAGCGTCCCTATTGCCGCTTTCCTGAATTTTTTCCAGGTCAACTGCCGGTAGGCGAAAGCCAGGATGAGTGCACCGGCGGATCCCATGGATGCCGCTTCCGTCGGGGTAGCAAGACCTCCCAGGATACTCCCGAGCGTTCCGGCAATCAGAACGGTGAGAGGGACGATCCCGGCGAGAAATTCCTTGATCAGGATTTTCTTATCGGTAATCCGCTCCTCCATGGGAACCGGAGGCCCTAGTTCCGGCCTGAGGTGGCAACGGAGCAGCAGATAGACGATATACAGGGACGCGAGAATGAACCCGGGCCCGAAAGCGGCAGCATAAAGCTGGGCGACCGAAATTCCGAGCACCGGGCCCATGACGATGAGCATGACGCTTGGAGGAATGAGGATCCCCAGGGTACCGCCGGCGGCAATCGCGCCGGAGGACATCCTGGGACTGTATCCGCATTTGATCATGATCGGCGCGGCCATGATTCCCAGAACGGTAACCGCAGCCCCAACGATGCCGGTGGCCATGGCAAAAATCGTGGCGGTGAGAATTACCCCGATGTAAAGAGACCCTTTCAGGGGCGCAAGAATATCGCGAAGCGCCTTGAAAAGCCGTTCCATGAGTCCGGCCTGCTCGGTGATGAACCCCATGAAGATAAACAGGGGTACGGCGGCCAGGACTTCTTCCTGCATCATGCCGAAGGTCTGGAAAACCATGAGATCGAAGACCATTTTCCCCAGGCCGATATAGCCGAAAACCAGGCCGACCATTATCAGCGTGAAGGATATGGGAAATCCGATGAAGATCACCCCCAGCATGACGGCCAGCATGAAGATGCCGAAAAGTTCGTTGCTCATTCCCATACTCCCTTCTTCCAGGCATGAACGCTCTTTAAAAACTCGGAGACCCCCTGAATCAAAAGGAGGGCTGCCGTAATGGGAATGACGGCTTTAAAAGGATAGATGATGGGCATCCAGGGGCTCATGGAGGCCTTTTCATTCGTGGCCCAGGAATGGGCGGCGTAATCCCAGCCGGCGATGAAATAGAGGATCATCCCCGGGAAAAAAAGAATCAGGTACATGAGGGCGTCGACCTTCCCCTGCCGCTTCACCGGCCAGTTGTTGTAAAGCAGATCCGTCCGGATGTGCCCCTTGTTCAGAAGCGTATAGGCTGCTCCCAGCATGAAGATGGCGCCGTAGAGCATATAGGTCACATCGTAGGCCCAAACCGTGGGGGCATGGAATAGATAGCGGGCGACGACTTCATAAGCCACGCCCCCGATCAGAGGGTAGACGAGGTAGGAAAAAACCCGGCCGCTCCATTCCGCCAGCTTGTCTATTTTACGGGTTATTTTTAAATAAGATTCCAAAAGAAAGGATCCTCCCTTTTCAGCTCTCCGGATCGATCCATCCCGCTTCGAGCCTCGAATGACCTCACCGGGCACCCAAATATCCCCAAACCGGAACGGAGGAAGAGGCCAGGTCGCTCCTTCAGGAATATACAGGAATGATCCGGCCCCCTCCGTTCCTGGAAACGATGTCAGACCCGATCGTCAGGGCTTCTGAACCTTATAGAGGTTTTGTTCTCCCCAGTAATAATCGGCGGCCAGATCGTAGGGGGGGTGTCCGATCCGACGGTAGGGAACGACCCGGCTGGCCCACTCCTTCTGGGAGGCGTAGACTTTGGCGAAGAAGGGGTTTTCTTTTACGTACTTTTCGGCCACCTTATCCCAGGCTTTCAGGACTTCGATCATGAGCTCCCTGGGCGTTTCGACGACTTTTACGTTATGATCTTTGGTCAAGGTCGTCAGGTCCTTGCTGTTCTGGTTCAGCATGGATACGTCGAAGTGAATGGTATTGGCGATGGCCGCATACTCGATGATGGCCTTGAGATCCGCAGGGAGAGCATCCCATTTGGTCTTGTTGATCAGAATTTCCATGAACCCCGTAGGTTGATGGATCCCCGGCAGGTGATAGAACTTGGTTACATCCTGGAACCCCATGGCCTTGTCGGAGGAAGGATCGCTGAACTCGGCAGCGTCGATGACTCCACGCTGCAGGGCAGGAACGATTTCCCCCCCGGGAAGAATCACGACGGACATGCCCATGGTCTTGAAGACTTCGGCCGCTGCACCTGCGCAGCGGAATTTGAGCCCCCGGAAGGCACTCATGTCCTTGATGGTCTTTTTGAACCATCCCTGGGGCTCCGGAGTTTCTCCAGAACATGCAAAGGCTACGACGTTCATCTTCAGCTCTTTCTGGAGCAGTTCGTTGTAGAGCGCCTTGCCTCCGCCCAGGAGGTACCAGGACATGTAGTCTTCGGAGTTCATGCCGAAGGGGCCTCCGGCAACGGAGCTGAACAGGGTACTGGCCGGATGCTTCCCGAACCAGTAGCCGGGCCAGGCGTTTGCCATGTCCAGAATTCCCTTATGGGTGGCATCCATCACCTCGAAAGCCGGGACGACGGCGCCTGCAGCCATGAGGTCGATCTTCAGACGGCCTCCCGACATGGCTTCCACCATCTCCACGAATTTCTTGGGATTGGTCTGGTGGAAATCCCCCGCCGTCCAGGTGCTCTGCATCTTCCAGACCATCGGCTGCTGGGCGGATGCCGTAGCCCCGACGCTGAGGAGAAAAGCGAATCCCACTAAAACAGTTACGAACATCCTTTTCATACTCAATCCCTCCTTTGTTAATTGACATTGAAATCCATGCCTTCAGAGGCATGGTCAGCGTTCAAGAAGCCTTGCCACTTGAACACTCCGCCGCACAAAAAAACTCAGCAAAAGGAGAAAACTATGATTTAACTCAGAAAAGTGATGACGATTCATCCGAAGCTCGATCTCCGATCATTGCGGTATTGCAAAGGGCAGAACGGCAATCCCAGTCTTGAACAAGCTTGACGAACTCTAAAAAACAGGCCCATCGGAGCAATCATTTCCGGACCGGTGATACGGCCATTGCGCTTCAGAAATGATAACGTACGCTAAAGATCAGAAGGCCCGAGAACGCAGGGCCGAAATACAAGGCAAGCTCTTTTAGAACAGAAAACGAAAGTACGACTGCTTCCTGTCCCCCCCGGGGGATCAAACCGACTCCCCCGCATCCCGGTCGTTCATTCGATCCACCCCTTTCGGGAGGGGCTCTCTAGAACTGAACTTTCAAGGGATTTTGAAATCTACTTTCGCCTGCTTTAGAAGTCAAGTATTTTTTGCTTTTGCTTTTCGCTTTTGACATCAGCCGTTTTGCATCCGACCGCCCACTCGAATCCCGTATTTGGAAATTCACAGGGATTTTGCTGTCGCAGTCCCAACCGGTTGCGTTCCCGTTGCCGATCTGATACGTTTCAAAAATCGGAATCTTAATACGCCCTTCGAGAGGGGAACAATTCATGGCGGATGAAAACACCAACGAACTCGAGCTGAAAGTAGACAGAAAAAATCTCTACCGGGAAGATATCTTTACGGATCTTAAAGTCTGTTCGATCCGGCAGCTCACACCGGTAAACGACGACGGCTCTTCGGACAAGAGTCGAAAGACCATTTTCGTCGGGCAAACGACCCTGATGACAAGAAACGGCCCCTTGCCGCTCCAGGCGGTCATCCAGGCGAAAGAACTCCCTCAGGCCTTCAAGCGCTTCCCGGAAGCCATGCAGGAGGCCATGGAACACCTGATTGAGGAAGCCAAAAAGCAAAGGCAGGAAGAAGCCTCTCGAATCATCGTTCCGGGAAGATAGCATGAGGCATAGTTCAGCGTTCAGCGTTCAACGTTGAGGGGCAGTCTACTGTCCACCGTCCACTGTCCACCGTTCAACCACGGCTGCAGCCCTCAGTCGAGGATTTCGCTGATCTGGCGAATCGGAGTGACGTTGGTGAAGTTTGGGATATCCTCCCGCAGAAGACTCCCTTTCTCGGCGATTGCCCTGTCGTAACCGTCCGCTTCTTCAAAATAGAGATGCCCGATGCCGATAAAGGGAGCCTGTTTTCCCGTGCCTCCGGAGACGGCCTTGTCTGTTTCGGTCCGGATCAGGCCGAAAGGCTTCATTTGCTCTTGCACAAGCTTCATGTGGGTATTTTTGTAATATAGGATATCGAATTTTGCCCCCTCGACATTCGGATACATCACGCTGACTCGATACATCTCGCCTCCTCCTTCCGGGACCATGCTGTTTCCCGATACATTATGATGATATCAATAGGCCGGTCAAGGGTTTTATGGAGACGGAAGAAACCGTGTCTCAATCTGCAAGTACCTGAAAATCGGTGTAAAGGTCGCTTGACAATGGAAACCCGATCGCTTATTGAGGTCTAGTCGGCTGCCGCCGGAGCTCTCCCGCAGGCAGCGGAAGCGTGCACGGATCTTACGCATCGAGTGGCCGGTCAACGATTTGACTCTTCACTTTTCAACTGCACTCGAGAGGAGGCAGGTCCCCATGATCATCCCATTTGCGAAATATCACGGCACCGGAAACGATTTCATCCTGATCGACAATCGGAGTACGGCATACCGGCTCTCTCCGAATGAGATCCAGAAGATGTGCCACAGAAGGTTCGGTATCGGCGCCGACGGCCTCATGCTGCTCAACGACAGAAACGGGTACGATTTCGAGATGCTCTACCACAATGCCGACGGATACCCGGGCAGCATGTGCGGAAACGGAGGGCGATGCATCGTGACATTCGCCTTTCACCTGGGAATCGTCAGGGACCGTTGCCGCTTTTTGGCTGTTGACGGAGTCCATGAAGCCGAGATCGTAGAGGCTTCGTCAGAACAGGCTGCCGTCAGGTTGAAGCTGAAGGATGTTTCCGGGATCGAAACCCGTCAGGAGTCCTATTTTCTAGATACCGGCTCCGATCATTACGTCGCATTCGTTCGGAAAATCGATCGGTTCGATGTTTTCAACGAGGGAAAAAAGATCCGCTATCATGAAAGATTCGCACCGAAGGGGACCAACGTAAACTTCGTTGAAATCTTCGATGACCATATTTTCGTCCGGACCTACGAGCGGGGGGTGGAAGACGAAACCTATTCCTGTGGAACGGGCTCGGTCGCATCCGCCCTTGCGACAAGCCTCCACACCGGAAATTCAACCGGCATCTGCAATGTGAAGACGCTCGGGGGAGATCTGAAAGTGCACTCCGAGAGGCGCGGGGACGATTTCGAAAAGATCTGGCTGGAAGGTCCGGCGGCGCTTGCATTCAGGGGAGAAATCGAAATGAGCTGAATTTTAGAGTCCGGTGTTTGTCTTGAAGGCATCGATTCTATAGCAATTCATCAAGCGTATAGAGCTTTTTTTCGTCCTTTAATTCGGAAAGACCTGCTTTGATTTCTTTCATTAAATCCGTATCGGCTTTGATTTCGATTGTCTCTTTCCAGTTCTCGAATTCATCCGGGCTGATGAGAACCGCAGCGGGTTTTCCATTTTTCGTGATGATGATCTCCTCATCAGTGGAATGAACCCGGTCCACCAACTCGCTCAACTTCATTTTTGCCTCGGATAATGACAGGATCTTCATGACAATCCCCCTTATTGTAGTCGACCAATATTCTGGTCTTACTTTAGGGTAAGTACCGATCCAAGTCAATTCGAAAGCAGAGGAAAAAACGCGGTGGCAGTTTATCGAGAGAACCCCCGGTAGATCTTTAGAATCAGCAGAATCGACGGAATCAGGTGGAAAAAAAGATCGAAGATGTCGATGGGTCGATGCAGGGTGCCGCCTTTGAGCATGACCAGCTTTTCCAAGACATGCGGCATGGGCCGAAAAGGCGCCAGCAGCATGAAGACGGCCGCTGCGATCAGTATGTAATAAGGGGTGGAGTCAATGAATTTCCACATGTTCCGACTCCAGGAAAAGCCGAAAGAAGCTGAAGCTCAAAGCCGAAAGCGTTTAAGAGATCACAGGTAATAAGGGAGCCACTGCAACTCTTTTAAAGAGAGATTTCAGAGCCGAGCGGGAGCCCGGTTCGATAGAAATGAAATCGCCTGCCGGATTTCTTTCAGCTTTGAGCCTTGAGCCTTCAGCTTTCAGCCTCTTTCATTTTTCCGCTATTTGCATTTTTTGAAACAGACGATCCCCTTCCCGATCAAATCGTCGATCTCCTTTTTGTCCAGGCCGATGCTCTTTAGAATCTCATGGGTCCCCTCCCCCGGCTCCGGCGGTTCGTTCCGCAGGCCGAAATCGTATTCGCCGAGGCGCAGGGGAATTTTGGGCAGTTTCGCCTTCTTTCCGCTCGGCAGCACCGTTTCCACCAGGCCGCCGCTTCGATTGAGGTGCGGATCTTCGATGAGCTCGTCCGGCCGCCGGATCGGCGCAAAGGGGATCACCGATTTCTCACACCCAGCAACGACTTCTTCGCTGGACATCCGCTTGAACATCTCGGAGAGCCTCGGGATCAGCCATTTCCGTTCGGCGCAGCGGCTGTTGTTGGTTTTGAGCCGCTCGTCGGCGAAAAGCTCCTCCTGACCGAAAACCTCGCAGAACCGCTTCCAATGGAAGTCGCTTGTCATCCCGATAAAAATCATCTCTCCGTCTGCTGTGGTGAAAAGATCGTAGACGCCCCACGGCATCTCGCCTTCGGGCATCGGAGGCGGCGGTTCACCGGTGAAAGCCGCCATGGCCATATGCTGGCCCACCAGATAGGCGGTGGCCTCGAAGAGTGCGGCCCGAACAAGCTGCCCTTTTCCGGTTGTCTTTCGTTCATATAGGGCGGTGATGATCCCCAGCGCCCCGAAAGTCCCTCCCATGATATCGATCACGGAGGTGCCGGCTCGAAGCGGCCTTCCGGCCGGGCCGGTCATATAGGCAAGGCCTCCCATCATCTGGACCAGATTGTCCAGGCTGGGCCGGTGCTCGTAAGGGCCGGGCATAAATCCCTTCAGAGAACAGTAAACGATCCCGGGATTGATGGCATCGCATGCCTCGTAACCGAAGCCGAGCCGGTCCATGGCTCCCGGGCCGAAGTTGTCGTACATGACATCGGCCGATGCGATCAGCTTCTTGAGCACCTCTTTCCCTTTTTCGCTCTTTAAGTCGAGGACGATGCTCTTCTTGTTCCGGTTGAAGTACGTGTGAAACCCGATGCCGAATCCTTTGAGCTCCCGGGTGTAGTCCCCTTCCGGAGCGCGCTCGATCCGGATCACCTCGGCTCCCATATCGGCAAGAATCTGCCCGCACGAAGGCCCAAGGATGGCATGGGACAACTCCAGCGCCCGGACCCCGCTGAGCGGAAGATGACTGTTCTTTTCGTTCATTTTAAATTCCTTTTCGTACGAATCGAATCCCGGATCTTGACCCTGGTTGGCGAACCCATTCCGATCCTCCTTATTTTTGCCCGTCTGTTCGGGCCCGCCTGCCGGCTCCGATCAGACGGGTAAAAAACTGCAGCCCGAGCATGGCAAACCCGAACGGGATGAACAGGTACGGTATCACCATCGGTGTTCCAAGCGGGGTGGACATGCGCTGATCGTAGGTGAACGCGTTGATCGCCATGCCCAGGCCGTTTCGGATCATCAGCGCACAGAAAAGGATTCCGACGACTGCGCCCGCCCGGCGGATGGCCTGCCGGGTCCCCGGCGAAAATCTGGAGATAAAAAATCCGATTCCAAGGTGGCTGTTTTCCCGAAGCACGTCGGCAGCCGGGATCAGAGTGATGAAGATCAGAAGGAAGGTGTTGACCTCCAGGCTCCAGTGGGTCGGCGCTCTGAACACATACCGCATGACCACATCATAGCAGGTCGTCACCACCATCACCGCCATGGCCAACTGGCCCGCGAAACCGAATCCGCGGGACAGCCGGCCGATCACTCCCAGATTTTGTTTCAATGCCGGGTTCATGCCTTCCCCATTGCCATGTCGATTACTTTTTGGCCTTCCGCCTCACCCACTTCATTCTTCCACCAGTCGATTACGACCTGGCTCTGCTTTGCGAATTCGGCCGACTCGTCTTTCGTCGGTTCGACGATTTCGATCTTTGCCTTCGAAATGACGGGCCAGTAGACCTCGGGGTAGAATTTCGAGTTGATGCGGGGTGCGCAGAAATCGTCGTAATACTTGGCCGCCTTCCAGAAGGCATCCTTCTGGTCTGCAGGCATCTGGTCCCACTTGTCCTTGAGCAGGAAGATGGAGATGGTAAAGGCGGTAACCGGCATCTTGTATACGTACTTGAGCTGCTCGTGGACCTTTCGGCTGATAATCGTGCTGACGTTTGCCACTACCGCATCGACCGTTCCCCGCTGAACCGCAAGATAGAGCTCGGACGAGGGGATGTTCACGCCGGCCGCTCCGAATTTTTTCAGGGCCTCGGTCGCCTCGTAGCTGACGATCCGGCACCGTTTGCCGTTCAGGTCCTTCAAGCTTTTGACCTGTTTGGCGCCGCTCCAGATGTACTCGGGCTCGAGAATTCCTCCCCCCATGGTCAACTGGAAGATGTTTTCCTTGGCCAGGTTGTCGTTGCAGGCTTTCCAGATGGGGGATTCCATCGCCAATCGCTTCGGGTGCTTGTAGAGCTCATCGACGATTCCGGGAAGCCCGGTGATCCCAAGAATTTTAAAGGTCCGGGTGATGTAGGAAGAGGTGTGGAACATGAACTGGATGGTTCCGGCGCGAAGCGCGGAATTCTGTTCTGCGGCCTTGACCAGCGTCTGGGAATCGAAGAAATCGACCTTGAGCTTGTCGCCGGCGTTTTTCTTCAGCTCGGCGACAAAGGCCTGGATGGCGGGAAAGAGGTCCTGGTACCCGGGGGTCAGATAGGTCACTCCCGTGAAGGTGGGTGCACCGTAGGCGATTCCACCGAGAAATCCCTTCGGACCTGAAATCGCGACCATACCGCCGGCCAGTCCGACTGTCTTTAAAAAATTGCGCCTGTCGATCTTTTTCATACTACCTCCTATGGGTCGTTGATGATTGTCGATAAAGCTCCCTCGAAGGGAGCGCCGTTTTAGTCATTTCCAAACGATCATCCGACAAACGACGGAAGCCAGAGGCTCAGTCCGGGTACCAGTGTAAACAGGATCAGCGCCGCAAGCTGAACCATCATAAAGGGAATCGAGCTTCGGATGATCTGCTCGATGCTCAGAAACGGGCAAACCCCCTGGAGCGTGTACAGGTTGAGCCCCACCGGAGGGGTGACCACCGCAAGCTCCAGGTTGACGGTCAGCACGATGCCGAACCAAAGCGGATCGTATCCCATCCCGGTGATGAGAGGAAGCAGTACCGGGGTTGTCACCACCATCAGGGAGGCGGCATCCACGAACATACCCAATACGATTAAAAGCGCCTGGATGACCAGAAGAACGACGGCATTGGGCAGGTTCATGCCCAGCAGAAATTCGGACAATAGCTGGGGCACCTGGACCATGTTCAAAAAATCGCCGAAGATCTTTGCACTCCCCATGATCATCAGGATCGCACAACTGATTCGAATACTGTCCTTCAATATCGACAGGATGGCTGTAAGATTCAGCATCCGGTACACGCCGCCTGCGATGATGAATGCTCCGGCCACCCCGACGGCTGAGGCTTCGGTGGGGGTTGCGACCCCGGTATAGATCGAGCCGAGCACCATCACGATCAGCACCAGCGCGTGCCAGATTTTGCCAAGGCTCGCAAGGCGCTGCGCCCAGGTGGCCCGGATGTCGGCGGCTTCGGGTGCAAGTTTCGGATCGATCATCACCCGCAAAATCACAAAGAGACTCAGCATAATTGCGATGACCACTCCCGGAACGATGCCCCCGATAAAGAGCTTTGCCACCGACTCCCCGGTGATTGCACTGTAGATGATAAACGGGATGGAGGGAGGGATGAGCATGGCCAGGGCGCCTGCCGTAACCACCGAACCTGCGGCGATATTGACCGAATACCCGCGCTTGGTCATTTCCGGAACCGCAAGGGAGCCGATTGCGGCTACACCTGCAACCGAGGCCCCGCTGACCGCGCCGAAGATGGTGCATGCCCCGATCGAGGCCACCGCCAGGCCTCCCGGAAGCCAGGAGAGCCAGTTGGAAGCGGCCTGGAACAGGTCTTTTCCGATCGGTGTCTTCGAAAGGATATGCCCCATGAGGATAAAAAGGGGAAGAGCGATCATTTCGAAAACGTCAAGCTGCCCGTAGAAGGAGGTGGTGGCAAGAACCAGCATATGGGAGCCCTTGGCAAGAAGGATTCCGAGGGCTCCGGCCGCACCCAGGGCAAGGAAGATCTCGAATCCGAGAGCGATCATGACCATCAGAAGCATGCTGACCAGTGCTGCAACAAACATCGGATGAACCTTCCCAAGCGCGACTCCCCTTTCCGATTCCGGAGGCCGTCAGTTATCTCCGGGCACAGGAAGAGGGGTGACGGTATTTACTTCCCCATTCGATTTTGCGTCAGGCGTTTCCGCGTGAATTCGACCAGCCCGCCGCAAGCGATGAGCTCCTGGACGAATTCCGGATAAGGCGCAGCCTGGAAGCGCTTCTCCTTGGTCAAATTACGGATCGTTCCCGATGAGACATCGACCTCCAGCCGATCGCCGTCTTCGGTGACGGCGGCCGCTTCCGGGCAGATCATCACCGGCAGCGCGATATTGATGGCATTTCGGAAAAAGATCCTGGCAAAGGTTTCGGCAATCACACAGGAGATGCCGGCCCCCTTGATGGACCAGGGGGCGATCTCGCGGGAAGAACCGCAGCCGAAGTTGCGGGACGCCACGATGATGTCGCCGGGTTGAACACGATGGATGAAATCGGGGTCGATATTTTCCATGCAGTGCTTGCCGAGTTCGACCGGATCGACCAGGGTTGCGGAATGGACCGGTACGATGGCATCGGTATCGATGTTGTCCCCGAAACGATGAACCCGGCCCTCGATCATGATGCGGCAACCTCCTTGGGGTGGGCAATCACTCCGGTGACAGCACTGGCGGCGACCACGGCGGGATTGGCCAGGTAAATTTCAGCCTGTGGAGACCCCATCCGGCCGATAAAGTTGCGATTCGTCGAAGAGACCGCCTTCTCGCCGGAGGCGATCACCCCCATGTGTCCTCCCGGGCAGGGCCCGCAAGTGGGAGTCGAAACGACGGCACCGGCCTCGATGAAGATTTCGACCAGCCCTTCGCGAACCGCCTCCAGGTAGATCTCCTGTGTTCCGGGAACCACGATGCAGCGCACCCGCGGATGGACTCTCTGCCCTTTTAAAACCCGGGCCGCCGACCGGAGATCCCTCAGGCGCCCGTTGGTGCAGGAGCCGATCACGGCCTGGTCGATCTCGACGGTTCCGATCCCGCCGACCGGCTTGGCGTTAGCCGGAGAATGGGGAAGCGCCACCTGGGGCTCGAGCTCCGAGACCTCGAAATCGAACGTCTTCTGGTAGACGGCATCGGGATCGGAGCGGTGCGCCGTAAAAGGCCTTTTGGCTCTTGCCTTTACGTACTGCAGCGTTTTGTCGTCCGGGCAGAAAAGACCTGCTTTGCCGCCGGCTTCGATCGCCATGTTGGACATGGTGAAGCGGTCGTCGATCGGCAGGGCATCGATTACTTCCCCGGAAAATTCCATGGCGGCATAGGAGGCTCCGTCCACGCCGATTTTTCCGATGGTATACAAGATGAGGTCTTTGCCTCCCACCCAGGGGCCCAGTTCGCCCCGGAAAACAAATTTAATGCTTTCCGGCACCCGCAGCCAGCACTCTCCGCTCGCCAGGGCGGCGGCGAAATCGGTAGAGCCCACCCCGGTGGAAAAAGCCCCCA
>QZKK01000168.1 GCA_003599475.1 Desulfobacteraceae bacterium | reverse complement strand
CTCTCCTTCATCCTGCTTTATAAGATCGGAGATACGATGGCATCGGCAATGACGACTCCGTTTTATCTGGATATCGGTTTTTCGAAAACCGAAATCGGTGCCGTGGTGAAACTGTTCGGATTCTGGGCGACGATTGCCGGCGGGCTAGCGGGCGGGATGATCATGATCCGGTGGGGGATTCATCGGAGCCTCTGGATCTTCGGCTTCCTTCAGGCTTTCTCAACCGTCTGTTTCGCTCTCCTTGCAAGAATCGGCTACAGCCTTCCCGCGCTTTCGGGAGTGATCGCCTTTGAAAACTTGAGCTCCGGCATGGGTACAGCCGCATATGCCGCATTTATGGCCAGCATCACCAATAAAAAATTCACCGCCACCCAATATGCGCTGTTGAGCAGTATCATGGGCCTGCCACGGGTCTTCGCCGCTGCGCCTACCGGCTTTATCGCCAAACAGATTGGGTGGGAGGCATTTTTTGTTTTTTGTACCTTGATCGCCGCCCCGGGGATGCTCCTGCTGCTGAAATTTGCACGCTGGAGACCGGGGGCGGTGCGATCGGAAGCCTAAAGATTCGGGACTCTCTGGATTGCAGACATTTAACCTCTGAAGCTTAGTGACTTAAACCTCATGAACGAAGAAAGCGGACAAAGAAAAATCATTCAAAGAATCCGAAGCCTGGCGGAAGAGAGGAAGAAGATCCTTTCGCTCCCCTCGGAAAACGCCTTGGATCGAATCCTGAATTCATTGGAGCCCATAGCTCTGGTGCATTCGTTTCCCGAAGTCGACTTTCATTATCTGATTCAGGATATCGGGCCCGAAGATTCGCTTCCATTGCTGGCGCTGGCATCCGACAAGCAGTTGGAATACATTCTGGATCAGGAGGCTTGGGAAAGGGACAGGATCGACCGTGCAGCCGTCACCCGCTGGCTTGACCTGCTTCTCCGGGCCGACTCGGAAAAGGCGATTCAATGGATTCTTCGCGAGAAGAAAGAACTCGTCGAAATCTATCTGAACAAGAACCTCCAGGTGATCGTTCGAGAACACGATCAGGACCCGTCTGATTTTGGAAGCCGTTTCTTTACCCTGGACGATACTTTCTACATCCGTATTCTGGATGATGCTTCGGCGGAGGAGGAAGGGGATATCGCCGAAAAGGCCAGAAAAGAAACCATCCGGAAATTGCTGACCGATCTTTCCGCCCACGACTATTTTACCTATCAGAAAATCCTGCTGGAATCGGTTTCCGTGATTCCCGCTGAATTGGAGGAAGAAACCTACCGGTTGAGAAACGTCCGGCTTGCCGAAAAAGGGTTCCTGCCGTTTGAAGAAGCGATCGGCGTTTATCAGCCGCTCACACCTGCCGAGCTTAAAGGCCGGGGCAGAAAGCATCTCGTCGAACCCAACACCCGCGAAATGAGGATGCCTGTGCCTCTCTACCCCGTGAAGGTCATGGAAAGTGACACTCTTTTTTCGGAAACGCTGAGGCGGATCCGATCCGAACCGCTTCTCGAACAACTTCAATCCGAGTTTGCCGGCTTATGCAACCGGATCATCGTTTCCGATCAAAAAAAGATAAGCTCCAGGGAAGAGCTGAAGGAAGTGGTGAAGAAAGTCGGCGGCTATCTGTCGATCGGACTGAAGCAGCTTGAGGCCGGCTCGGAGCTGCCTCCAGAGATACAGGCTGAAAAATGGATAAGATCCTATCCGTTATCCGACATTTTCAGGGTCGGCTTCGGAACGGCAGTGCAATTGAAATGGAGAGTCGAAAAGTGGCTCAAGGGCGCATGGTTCAGAAAGGCAGGCCTTCCGCTCAGCTTTTGGGGGGAACAATGGCTGGGCGTGCTGGGCGGGCTCCTGATCAAACGCCCGCTTTACTTTGAAAACTTTCGATCCGGAGAACTCTACCGGGAGTTTGCCTCCGTCGAAGATGTGCATTCGACCGCCGCCGCAATCGAGGATATCGCGGCTTTTGACGATCTGCTCTCCCGCATGGACATCCGTATTCGAGAAAACTATCGTTACATGACCCACAAGAGCATGCTTTTGACCCTCTGGGCAAGGCATTATCTCGGATTGTCCGAAACCTTTCATTCCGTTTCCATGGATGAGTTCAAACGGCTCTTCGGCGATCTTTTCGAGGGTGAGGCCCTCACGCCCGATATCCGACACCCCCGGCGGACCAGAAGCTCGGTGAAAGAGGGACTGCTGAAATGGCTTTCTGAAAGAAGCGGTACGCCGATGCACGAAATCAGCCGGCAGTCGGGAAATGTCCTCGAAGCCCTTTTCCAGGAGGTCGAATCCGAACTGGGGAGCGTTTCTTCAAAAGATCTCGATCCCAAGTACATCCATCTTTTTATTGTCCGGGAGGGATAGAGGAATAAATCCGAAGCACGAAATACGAAACCCGAAACAATATCCAATGACCAAAATTCAAATGCTCCAAACCGAAGCAAAGTTTGTATTCGCGTATATGATCCGATGCCTATTTAAATTGATTCATATAAGCCCAGCCGCTAGGCCAAACGGCCAATTTGATCAAGAGTGAAACTTACAACGGTTTTGGTCATTAGGATTTCGGATTTCGGATTTCGAATTTGTTTCGGATTTCGGATTTCGATATTCGGGTTTTTAAACGAAGTTTCATCTAATCCGCTCCACTTCCTTCACCAACCCGGAGACGATCTCACCGGCCTTTCCCTGGAGAAAATAGTCGCTGACCTGATCGGTCAGAGACGTTTTTTCGGCGTTGATTTCGATGATCGTAGCACCCGATTCTTTGGCGATGACGGGAATCATGGCCGCCGGATGAACGACGGCCGATGTGCCGACGACGATCATGGCGTCGCATTCGCTGGACACCTGCTGCGAACGCCACAGCAGGTAGGGCGGGATGATTTCCCCGAAAAAGACGCATTCCGGACGGAAGACCCCGCCGCAATCGCATCGAGGCGGAAGGCGGCAGGTATCGATTTGACCGCTCGTGCGGCAGGCGGAGCAGTTGATGCATCGATAGGAGGCAAAGGTGCCATGAAATTCGATGACATCGGAACTGCCTGCCATCTGATGAAGACCGTCCACATTCTGGGTGATGATGGTGCGAAGAATTCCCGCGTGCTCCAATTGCGCAAGTCCCTTGTGGGCCTCATTGGGGACTGCCCGGTCGAGGGTGTCTTTCAGCAGGATGAGAAACTCTCGCCAGACTTTTTCCGGATCGTTCAGAAAAGAGTCGATATGGGCATATTCAGCGGGATCGAATTTTTCCCACACGCCGCCTCGGCCTCGGAAAGGAGGGATGCCGCTTTCAACGGAAATACCGGCACCGGTGAGGGCGGCTGCGTTTCCGGCTGCGGCGATGACCGAAGCCGCTTTTTCAATCGAAGTTTCGATTGTCATCGGTGAAGGGATCTTTACTGAAGGGATTCTTTGTCCAGCAGCCCGAATCCAGAATCCAGCATCTGAAACTACAACATGAAAGCCATGTCCTCACTGACGGCGAAGCATTCGAGCCGGCTGCCGTTTTCCTTGATTCTGCGCCTGCAGGCATCGACAATCATATCCATTTCCGGGTCGAACCGCTCCTGATTGATGTGGAACAGTCCCAGTCTGTTTACACCGGCTTTGAGCGCCAGGTCGAGAGCATCCGTATAGGTCGAGTGGCCCCATTCGATCTTGGTCACATATTCCTGAGGGGTGTATTCTCCATCATGAATCAGCAGATCGGCTCCCTTCGAGAAATCGAGATAGGCTTGCGACGAAAGACCGCCGGGATGGACAAAGCCCAATTCGTTATCCGTCAGAAAGACAAACGATTTGCCGTCTTCCGTGAATTTATACCCGCTTCCTCCGTTGGGATGACTCAATGGAATCGGGGCGACGTCCACCGATCCGATGCTGAAGGTTTCCGGGCAGGCATTTTCGTAGCTGATTTTTGCCTTCAGATCCGTATACTTCACGGGAAAATTGGGAGGGGCCATGACTTTGGACAGGATGGTTTCCAGGAATTTGCTGTGGAAAGGACAGCGGTGCATCAGAAATTCCGCTTCCTTGGAATAGAGCGGTTTGAAAAAAGGAAATCCCATCAAGTGATCCCAGTGGGCATGGGTAAAGATGAAATGAAAATCGGAAAGGCGCTCCGCCATCACCTGGTTTCCGAGCCTTCGTATGCCGGTTCCGGCATCGACGATGATGACGTCCTTGCTTTTGGTCCTGATCTCGAGACAGGTGGTGTTCCCGCCGTACTTCAGGTAGTTTCGACCGGAAACCGGCGTCGATCCTCTGGATCCCCAGCATTTGATATACATGTTTTACCTCTAAGGCCGCATCGTTTTTTTCTACTGACCTCAAAGATCATTTCAAGGCGAAGAGCCCCTAAGCTGCGAATTTCAAGCAATATATATGCCATTTACGCCGCTATCCAGGCCCTCATCTCGATCTGCATTCATCTGGATGGGAAGACATCGCTTGGGCCTGCCTTCTTAAAGCCCCGACAGGATGCACCCCCTCTTTCGAAGACCCTTCGGAGCGGACCGGTCGATTGAGGATCTTGTGGTGGGATATTCGCTATCATAAGACCGGCGGGAAAGTCCACAAAATTCTAAGCCGCACTTTTCGATCTCAGTCTTCTCTGGTTTTCGGCAGTTGGTCGAGGTACCATTCCATCGGATCGAGCAGCTCGTATCCCATGTTCTTGAGTTTTCGTTTCACCGGTCCGATGTTCTGCGTCAGGAGGTATGGGAAAACCGCCCGTTTTCCTTCTTCCCAGTATCGGGCGACCAGGATGCTCCCGAATGAGATGTTTTCTTCCGTGATGGCATCGACGATTTTTTTCAACTGCCCGACTTTTTCTTCCACGAGGATGCACAGGAGAGTCCCTGGTTCACCCAGGCCGAGCACATTGATAAAGGCTCGGAGCAGATCTCTTATGGAAATGATCCCTTTCAGTATCCCCCTTTCATCAACGACCGGCAGCGCACCGACTTTGTTCTGTTGAATCAGAAGAATGGCATCCTGAATCGTATGCGCCGGCGAAACGGTGATCGGTTTGGAGGTCATGATGTCGCGGACGCGGAGCGCATCGATCCGCTCTTTTATTTCCTTGCCGCCGATATCGTAAAGGGCCTTGGAAGGCAAAGCGCTTCGAATATCCCGATCGGTGACGATTCCGATCAGAGTGCCGTCTTCTTCGATCACAGGCAGGTGGCGAATGTTATGATTCTCCATTTTTTCTCTGGCTTCGAAAATACCGGCATCTTTTTCAACGGTGACAACCCTTGGGGTCATCGATCGGTTGACAAACATTTCTGCCTCCAAATGGTAGAGTGGTTCATTCTTGCCGATTCTTACTCCGCAAGCAGTATTCCTATATGATTGGCGATCAGCTCCGGCAGACGCTTAAGGGAGTAACCCCCTTCGAGTACGGAAATCAGGCGCCCGTCCGCGAAGCGATCCGCCATCTGCAGAATGTTTTCCATGATCCAGGAAAATCCTTCCGTTGTGAGCTGAACATCGGAGAGTTCGTCGTTGAGGTGCGCGTCGAAACCGGCGGAAACGAGCACAACCTCCGGACGGAACCAATCCATGGCCGGAAAAAGATCCCGTTCCATCAGATGCCGGTAGTCCGAATCGCCCCTGCCGGGTAGAATCGTCGAGTTCTTTGTAAATCCATAGCCAGGCCCGCGGCCGAATTCGAAGTCCCGGCCGGTACCCGGGTAAGAAAAAGACGGGTGCTGATGGATGGAGTAGTAAAATACTCCGGGATCCTCCTCGAAGATGCCCTGGGTTCCGTTTCCGTGGTGAACGTCGAAATCGACGATGGCGATCCTTGCCGTTTTCCACTCCATCTGAAGATACCGGGCCGCGACGGCGACGTTGTTGAAGTAGCAGAAGCCCATCGCGCGTTCCGGCTCCGCGTGGTGGCCCGGAGGCCGGACGGCGCAGAATGCATTGTCGATCTCCCCGCTCATGACGAGTCGAACCGCATCTAAGACTCCTCCCACAGCCAGCAGAGCGGTATCGAAAGTGTCTGCGCACATCTGGTTGTCTGCGCTATGGAACTGGGTCGCTCCGGAAAGACAGGCGTTTCTAAACTCCTCGATATAGTGTGTCGAATGAACGGCCTGAACCCATTTGGATGGGGCGGGTTCCGGCTGGATTCGAATCAGTTTGGGTAGAAGGCCCGAATCCCGAACCCCTCGAAAAACCGCAGCGATTCTCTCCGGGGCTTCGGGATGGAAGGGTCCGGTCAGGTGGCGCATGTATCGTTCATCGTATACAAAACCCGTTTTGCGCATGAAACTGGTTCCTATTGGACGATCTTTTCGAGTTTTCTATCCGGATTTCCGATCGGATCGCTGATCGAGTATCCGCTCGAATATCTGAAAGGCCGAGCGTACGGAAGGCGCCTCCTCAGGCATTTGGGCCGTGGGCCGGCCGTTGAGATCGAAATCGTAAATCATCTCATCTTCCGGAATGATGCCGGCCAGCGCCAGGCCGCTTTCCTCGATGATGCGGTAAATTTCCTCGGACGGTTCCTCTTTTGCCCGATTGATCACTAGGTAGCTTTTCCCGACACCGATATTGAGGCACTTTGCCAGCTCTTCGATTCTCAGAGCCGCCTGCAGCCCCCTCCTGGAGGAATCGGAAACGATCAGTAGAATATCCACATTTTTTGTGGTCAGCCGACTGATATGTTCCATTCCGGCCTCGTTATCCATGACGATATACGGGTAGTTGCCGGAAAGCTTCTCCAGGAAGTCGATCAGGAGGGAGTTCGCCGCGCAGTAACAACCCTGGCCTTCGGGTTGCCCCATGACGAGCAGGTCGAATCCGTCGGATTCGACGACGGCTTCCTCCAGTCTCATGGAAATGAATACGTCCTTGGTCATGCCGGAGGGGACCTTTCCCTTTTTCATGTCTTCACGCGCATTCCCCAAGGTATCGACCGCAGGTACCCCCAGCACCTCGTTTAGATTCGCGTTGCAATCCGCATCCACGGCCAGAACGGGGGTTTTCCCCTTTCCGACCAGATATTTGATAAGCATCCCGGCGAGTGTGGTCTTGCCGGTCCCGCCTTTGCCGGCGAGTGCGATCGCGTATGGCATCTGTCGAAGGCTCCTTTCTAGATAAACCCCGAAGCTCAATGAGAAAACTTAAGCCACAGGGATGAAAGAGTCAAGTCGAAATCCGATCTATTGCATTGCGTCCCGGACCCATGATACATCCTACGCGTTGCGAGTCGCGGGATTGCGAGTTGCGGGATTGCGAGTTATGATCACAACATCGGTCCGGTTAAGCTCTGTTGATTTATTTTGCTTGGAGATGCGGAGGTAGGCAAATGGATTTTGAGCTCACGAAATCGCAGAAGGAGATCCAGAAGGCGGCCAGGGAGTTTGCTAGGGGAGAGTTCGATAAAGAGTTGGCGATGGAGTTGGATCGGAGCCATCGGTTTCCCGAAAAGATCTGGAAAAAGGCAGCCGAGCTGGGGTTTATCGGCATCCATTTCCCTGAACGGTATTCCGGGCAGGGACTCGGTGTGCTGGAGAACATCATCATCGCGGATGAGTTCTGCGCTCGGGATTCGTCCATTGGAAGCGCTGTTGCCCTTTCCGGTTTTGCATCCGAATGCATCCTGCGATTCGGAAGCGAGGCAATGAAGGAAAGATTTCTGCCGGCGGTGGCCGAAGGCAGGATGCTTTCCGCCGGTGCTTTTACCGAGCCGGATCACGGCTCGGACATCACATCCATGCATACCACTGCGGAAAAAGCAGGGGATGATTGGGTGATCAACGGGACCAAGACCTTTATCACCAACGGCGGACACGCCGGATTCTACGTCGTACTCTGTCAAACGGATACGGAATGCCGGCCAAGCCACCGCGGAATGAGCATGATTTTAGCGGAGGCGGACAGAGGGGGGATTACTGCGACGGATCTCGGTGAAAAGATGGGCATTCATACGATGGCAACCGCCGAGGTCAACTTCAAAGACGTCCGGGTGCCTGCAGGGAATCTGATCGGAGCCGAAGGGAAAGGATTTTATCAGGTCCTCGAGTTTTTTGACGAGAGTCGGATTCTGATCGCAGCCCAGGCTCTGGGAATCGCTCAGGGAGCCTTTGACCGCGCGCTTGCTTATGTGAAGGAACGCGAGCAGTTCGGAATGAAAATCGCACAGTTCCAATCCACACAGCACAAGCTTGCAGATATGGCGACAAAGATCGAACTTTCCCGGCTCATTACTTACAAGGCCGCTTGGAACTTCGACCAGGGGCGGATCGATCCAAAACTTACCTCCATGGCCAAGATGTACGCGGCGCGCACTGCGGTGGAAGTATCCGATGAGGCCATACAACTGCTGGGCGGCTACGGTTATATCACCGAATATGAAGTCGAACGATTCTATCGAGACGCAAAAATTACGGAAATCTACGAAGGGACCAAGGAGATTCAGAAAAATACCATCGCCGGTGCGGTGCTGGGAAAGCTGAAATGAACCCCGCTCGGGCAGGGAAATTCGAAGCACCCGGTTAAACAGAGAGAATACGTTTAATGGGGCAGGCGAAATTCTGGAATGCGAAATCACGCCAAAGCGTGACCAGGGCGTGATAAAGATAGCGTCGAGTCCTAGACATTGAAACTTTCAACCGTTGAACCTTTTAACGCTGAACCAGTGAACGTTTATCAGAAAGGGGGCCTCCGTGATCGATCTCATCAAGAAAACGCTCATGACCGGCATCGGCCTTGCACTTCAGACCCGCGATGAAGTCGAGGCCCTTGCAAAAGAGTTTACCGAAAGAGGAAAGATGTCCGAAAAAGAGGGGAAAAAATTCCTGGGTGAACTTCTGAAGCGCTACGATGAAGCAAAAGGGATGCTGGAGCGGCGTGTCGAACAGACGGTGAGGGATTTCTTGAAAAAAGCCGACGTGGTGACGGGAGATGAGCTGAAGGCATTGAAAAAAGAGATCCGGGAGCTCAAGAAGGCAGTCAGCAAAGAACCCGAACCGGACAAATAGAACCGATCGACGCCGAAACCATCCTTAAAAGATGCTGAGCATTCGAAAAATCGGTGTTCTGGGACGAACCTACCGGCACCTGAACCGATACCGCCAGATTCTCGGGATTCTGTTCAAATACGGTTTCGGCGATCTGGTTGAGCGGCTGAAGATCGACCAGTATCTTGAAGTCGGCCTGCAGTTGATCTCGAAGAAACGCCGGGAGCCGGCCGAAAGACTGTCTCGGGCGGAACGGGTGCGGTTGGCTTTCGAAGATCTCGGGCCTACCTACATCAAGCTGGGCCAGGCCCTTTCCACCCGCCCGGATCTGGTTCCCATCGAATTCATCCGGGAGCTCCAGAAACTTCAGGACCATGTCCCGCCTTTCCCCTTCTCCCAGGCGCGGGAGATCTTTCAGAAAGAGCTCGGCACGGATCCGGAGATCCTTTTCGATGCCATCGAGGAGGTGCCCATCGCCTCGGGCTCCATCGGGCAGGTCTACAAAGCCTGGTCTAAAGAAAGGGAGCCGCTGGCCGTAAAGGTGCAACGACCGGGGATACAAAAACTGATCGAGGTCGACCTCGAAATCATGCTCCACCTCGCAACCCTGATCGAAAGACACATCGAGGAGTTTTCTCTGCACCGTCCGGTAAAAATCGTCGAAGAATTTGCAAACAGCCTGGAAAAAGAGATCGACTATACGATCGAGGCTTCGAATATGGAACGGTTTGCCCGGCAATACCTGGATACACCCACGATCTATGTTCCGAAAGTCTATCCGGAGAAAACGACTCCCAAAATTCTTACGACCGAATTCATCGACGGCATCAAAGTATCCGAGATCGACCGGCTGAAGGCATCCGGTCTGGATCCCGGGAAAATAACCGAAAACGGTGCAGAACTTCTGTTCCGCCAGGTATTTGATTTCGGTTTTTTCCATGCCGATCCACACCCCGGCAACATTTTCGCTTTGCCCGGAAACGTCATCTGCCTGCTGGATTTCGGAAACGCTGGGGTCGTCGACCGCACAACGCGGGAAGAATTCGTCGATCTGATCGACAGCCTGGTTCGTCGCAACGACAAACGGGCCACCCAGGGCCTGCTGAAGCTGACCAACCGGGATGAGGAGCCGGACCTTCGCACGCTGGAGCGGGACGTGGCCGACTTCATGGGCCGGTATCTCTATAAGCCGCTGAAGGAAATCCAGTTCGGAAAGCTCATGCACCATCTTCTGGAGCTCGTCTCCCGGCACCGCCTCCGGATAAGACCCGATATTTTCCTGATGATGAAGGCGCTTGCCACTGTCGAAGGGGTTGCGATGACCCTCGATCCGGACTTCGATATGATCGCAAGGGCCGCACCGTTTGTCCAACGGGTGAAGCTGTCGCGCTATTATCCGGACCGGATCTATGACGATCTGTCTTCCGCTGCATCGGAGATGATGCAGTTTTTCGAGCAGTTCCCCAGAGACATCCTCGAGATTTCCCGAATGGTCCGGCAGAAAAAATTTCAACTCAATATCGAACACCAGGGACTCGATAAACTGCGGGCCGCCCACGATCAGATCAGCAACCGGATCGCCTTTTCAATCATCATCGCCGCGTTGATCATCGGCTCCGCACTGATCGTCCCGTCCGGCACTCCGCCGATCGTTTACGGAATCTCCCTGATCGGCATGATCGGGTTTTTAGCGGCCGCCCTGATGGGGGTATGGCTACTCGTGGCCATCCTGAAGAGAGGAAAACTATAACTGGAAGCTTGAACCCCGCAAGCGGGTTCGTTTCCAGAAGGTCCTATGGGTAGCTGTTGAAAGACTCGCATGATTGACCGAATTCTCTTCGATCCTGCCAATGCCTTCTTCCATCGGATCTTCTCCGGGTCGATCTGGATGTTCGTTTTCGCCCATCTGAGCCATCATGTCATCACCGCCCTGGTCGTGCCGCTGCTTCCCTTCATACGAAGCGACTTCAAGCTCGACTACACCCAGTCCGGTTTCGTGGTCTCCGCCTTCAGCCTCTCCTATGGCCTTGCACAACTGCCGGCCGGATGGCTGGCAGACCGGATCGGGCCGCACAAGCTGATCACCCTCTCCATATCCGGGGTGGCCTTTGCCGGGCTCCTGCTGGGACTTTCCCATCGATACCTGTGGGTGATCATTTTTCTGATTCTCATGGGTCTTGCAGGAGGGGGGTATCATCCGGCCGCCCCACCCCTGATCTCCGCATCGGTAAGCCCGGAAAAGCGCGGCTTCGCCCTGGGCTGGCACGTGGTGGGCGGGAGCTCAAGCTATTTCCTCTCCCCCCTGATCGGCGCATTCATCGCAGGTTACCTGGGCTGGCGGGGCGCTTTTATCACCCTTGCCGTGCCGGTTATGCTGTTCGGGCTCTTTTTTCACGCGGTACTGAGGCGCAGGGTGAATCCGGCCGCGGGTTCGGGCAGGAGCCGCAAGGGAGGCGGAGCTGCCCTTGCCCCGGGCTATTCCTTTCGTCCGGTGATCGCATTTATCTTTTTGAGCACCTTTACATCGGCGGTCTTGTCCTCCACCATCTCTTTTATTCCGCTTTTCATGGTCGATGCATTTCAGGTTCCGGAAAAGACCGCAGCCTTCTTTGTCGCCATCATCTATTCATCGGGGCTTTGGGCAGGCCCGCTGGGGGGATCGCTTTCGGATCGGATGGGAAGAATCCCGGTAATCCTGACCATCTGCTTTTCTACCGGACCGGCCGTCTATCTGATGAATCATGTTCCGTACGGAATCGGATTCGGCCTGCTGCTTCTGCTCATGGGGGCTATTCTATACGTCCGGATGCCGGTTTCCGAAGCTTACATCGTCGGGGAGGTTCCGGAACGATTCCGCTCCACCATCCTGGGAATCTATTTTTTCTGCTCTATCGAAGGGGGCGGAGCGTTGACTCCGGTGATGGGGGCATTGGTGGACCGATTCGGATTCCATGCAGCCTTCACTGCAGCGGCTTCGGCGGTCATGCTCTCGACCTTTGTCTGTTCCTTTTTCCTGAAAGCGGGGTCCAAACCGATTCCCGGAAATCGATGAGATGTGGTTTATCCTTTCGCTGTTGAGCGCACTTTTTCAACTGCTTCGAAATGTCGCAATGAAGCAGCTCGGGCATGCCCTGGACGAGACGATCAACGTCTGGGGGCGCTTTACATTTCTTCTACCGTTTGCCGGTGCAGCGGTCTTGATCCGGGGGATACCCCCCATACAAGACGGCTTCTGGATGTACAGTTTTCTGTTCGGCGTCGCACAGGCTCTCGGAACCATGAGCCTGTCAAAAGCCCTGAAGACTTCCGATATTTCCATGGTGACTTCCCTGTGGAAGCTGAGCCTGATTCTTCTGGTCCTCTGGGGATATTTCGCCTTGGGGGAAATTCCTTCACGATTCGGTTTGGCGGGGCTGCTGCTATCGCTTTCCGGGGTGTACCTGTTGAACGTGCACCTGGCCCGGGTCTCGCTGTGGGCCCCGATCGCCGCCATCTACAAAGATCCGGGACAGCGTTGGACGCTGGGTGCGGCCATGGGTTACGCCCCGTCCGTGGTGTTGATCAAAAAAATGGCGTTGCTGTCCGATGCGACCTTTGCCGTTCTGATCGGATACGTCTTCTGCTCGGCCATGATCACCCCCTATGTGCTGTTCCGTTCCCGGATTCACTTTTCCGGAATTCTTCGATACTGGAAAAGTTTTACGTGCCTGGGTGCGTTTGCCGCCCTTTCCACCTGGTTCGGCACGACCGCATACACGATGACCATCACCGCCTATGTAGAGGCCGTGAAACAGGTCGAAGTTCTTTTCGCCCTGATGATCGGCATTTTCTTTTTCGATGAGACGTCCACCGTCCGCAGAATTTGGCCGGGGGCATTGGTGATGGTTGCCGGGCTGGTGCTGCTGAAACTCGGAACCTGATTCGACTCTGCCCGAAGGGCACTCCCCGGAATCCGTTTTCAAAAACCGATTTCCCTGATATAATCTTCGCTTTATCGACTGGATCGTAAGGGAATTCCTGTTTGAACACGAAAAACACGAAAGCCTCGAAAATCTATCGACGGACAGGTACCTGAGACATGTCTGATCTATCGGAAAAGGCTGCTTTGAATCTGGCGCGGTTGCGGGAAAAGAAACCGCTGATTCATGGCATCATCAATGCGGTGACGATCAACTTTACGGCAAACGCACTGCTGGCTGTAGGAGCATCGCCGGTAATGTCGCATGCGCCGAGCGAAGTCGAGGAGACGGCAGAGGCTGCAGATGCCCTGGTGCTCAATATCGGTACTTTGTCGGAGGATCGCGTTCCCTCCATGATCCGGGCGGCAAGAAAGTACAATCGACTGGGAAAACCGATCGTCTTCGATCCGGTCGGAGCGGGTGCGACCGCTTATCGAACCTATACGGCCAAAAGGCTGCTCCAGCAAGTTCGGATGAGCGTCGTTCGGGGCAACGCATCCGAGCTTCTGGCGCTGGGCAGGGGGAAATCGAGGGCAAAGGGTGTGGATGCCATGGATGGAGTGGAGGAGGCTTTGGAGACGGGAAAGCTTCTTTCCGATGAATTCGGTGCTGTCTTTGCCGTTACGGGTTCTGCCGATGCCGTTTTTGGCGGGGGGCAAACCGCCCGCGTGAGAAACGGTCATCCTTTGATGGCCCGTATCACAGGTACCGGATGTGCTGCAGCGGCAATCGTTGCCGCATTCGCTGCGATCGATCCGGATTTTTTCGCCGCCGCGGCGACTGCGCTCGCCTGTTTCGGCCTTGCAGGAGAAATTGCAGCCCGGTCGGCAGCCGGCCCCGGAAGCCTTGCTAACAGTATGCTCGATGCACTCTATCTCATGACCCCCGAGGATTTGCTGGCCGGATGCAGGATAGAGTTGGTTTAAGGCAAAAAAAATTAACGTACCCTCTGCGTTTCTGGCGCTCGTGCGGTGAATGAAAACGAAAGGTGAACTCTTGATCTACTTTGACGGGACATACCGATTGAAGCCGAAGGAAGGCGGAACCGCCCCGATTCGAAAATGGAAGAACGCCTGGCGTATCAGAATCATCGATTTGGGGATGAGCCGACCGGATATCCAATACCTTCGGCCCAAGATCGTTGTGGCGGTCCGCATCGGCGGTCATACGCTTACGTCAACCTGCGCAGGCAGCCTGGGGCATAAGATCTGCAACGATTTCGACCTCAATACGGACGAAATCCTATGGGTGGAGCAGCTGAACCCCGACGAGAATCGATTTCATGCAGCCGCTTTCGTCAAAAAACCCTATCAGGGAGGCGGATTTTACGATTCGGTGACGTGGCGCCCCATTCTTCCGAACGAAATCGATGCCATCAAGCCTTTCATACCGGAAGTTTCCCGTGCAAAATGAAAAACGGCGATGGCCAGGATCGTTCCCCTGGCTGATCATCGGGGCGGTGGTCATCCTTTTTCCGATTTTCGGGCTCATTGCAGCGGAAAACATTCACCGGCAAAAAGAAAACACCACCCGGCTGCTGCTCGAAAAGGGTGCGGCCCTGATCCGGTCCTTCGAAGCGGGAACCCGGACCGGGATGCATTGGAGCGATTTTCAGCTTCAGAACCTGTTGGCCGAAACCGCTCAACAACCGGATATCGAATACCTGCTGGTCGCCGGCACCGATGGAAGGATCGTCGCGCACAGCGATTCCTCGATGATCGGCGAAATCCATGACAAGCATCCGGATGAGCATCTTGATTTCGAGGCCATATCGCAGGAAGAAGCCGTGCAGTGGCGAATCGTCGAGGGATCCGCCGGGAGACAGATATTTGAAGTGTATCGAAGATTTAACCCATCCCAGGGTCCCATGAGGATGCATCGCGGACGCATGATGCAGCGGCGTGGATTCCGTCAGAACCCGGAAGATTTACCGGCGGACCGGCAGTCTCCTCTCGGTATTTTCGTCGGCCTGGACATGACGGCGGTCGAGGCTGCCAGGGAGGCCGACACCCGGCAGTTCCTGTTTATGGTGCTCATCCTGCTGCTGGTCGGTTTCTCCGGGATCGTTCTCCTGTTTCTGTTTCAGAGCTATCGCACCACCCGGGCGACTCTGTCCAGAATCAAGGCCTTTTCGGATACCCTGGTCCAGAACATGCCCATCGGCCTGGTTGCGGTTGACACCCGCAACAGGGTCGCATCGATCAATGCCGCAGGCGGAGCCATTCTCGGAATATCCGGAGAGAATCCGGCCGGACGTTCCGCCGAAGAGGTTCTTCCGAAAGAACTGTTCCGGCTGCTGGTTTCCTGGGATCGAAAAGGTTCGATGGAGAGGATCGTCGAGTCCACACTATCGAACGGGCAAATCATTCCGCTTGAAATCGGCATCGAAACCCTCAGCGATGAAGGGGGAAACAGCCAGGGCGGGATCATGCTCTTCAAGGATTTGAGCGAGGTGAAGGCTCTCAGGGAGGCGGTCGAAAGGAATCAGCGGCTTGCCGCCGTCGGAAGGCTTGCAGCCGGAGTGGCCCACGAAATCCGGAATCCGCTCAGCTCGATCAAGGGGTTTGCGACCTATTTCAAAGAGCGGTATCGAAATGCACCCGAAGATCAGAAGATTGCCGACATCATGATACAGGAGGTGGACCGGCTCAACCGGGTAGTGGGTCAACTGCTCGAATTCGCAAGGCCGATTGCCATTGTCAAGAGGAAGGTCTATTTGAAAAAATGGATCGATGATTCCTTGAAGCTGGTTGAAAAACAAGCTGCCGAAGGGGGTATCGCCATACAGACAAACCTGCCGGGGGAACAAGCGGCTGCCGATCTGGACCCGGACAGATTGAATCAGGTTCTGCTGAATCTCTATTTGAATGCCGTCGATTCCATGCAGACCGGAGGGGTCTTGAAAGTCGATCTTGCACCGGATGAGCTGAAAGGAAGGGTTGTTATCCGCGTATCGGATACGGGATCCGGAATCCCCGAGGCCGACCTTGCGCACATCTTCGAGCCCTATTTTACGACCAAGCCGAACGGCACGGGTCTTGGACTGGCAATCGCGTACAACATCGTCAAGGGACACGGCGGCGAAATCCATGCCGAAAGCCGATTGGGAGAGGGTACGACGGTAACGGTGGAGATCCCGAGGGGCGATGGGTCATCCTATCTGTTTTGAAAGATGAACGTCCAACATCGAATGAAGAGACAAATCCAACAGCATTTGCATGGAGTTTCTCCTTCGATCGAATGCCGGAAACGGCACGGCCGGGCTGAACCCTGAACCCTGAACGCTGAACACTGCAATTGGAGATTCGATGGTAAAACTTCTGGTCGTCGATGACGATACCGCCCATCGAACCATGCTGAAAACGTTGCTGGGCGGATGGGGGTACGAAATTCATGAAGCAGACGATGGGTCTTCCGCCATCGATGCCGTTCGAAAACAGCCCTTCGATCTGGTCCTCATGGATATCCGCATGCTGAAGGTTTCCGGAATCGAAGCACTGGATGCCGTCAAGTCGATGAACCCGGCGATTCCCGTCGTCATCATGACGGCTTACTCTTCGGTCGACACGGCGGTTGAAGCATTGAAAAAAGGCGCATACGACTACCTGACCAAACCGCTCGACTTCGACAAGCTGAAGCTTACGATCCAGCGTGCCATGGAACATGTCGTCTTGCGGGAGGAGAACCGGCTTCTCAAAGAAAACCTGGGGAGGCACTTCGATACGCAGAATATCATCGGGCGGTCTCCGGCCATGGTCCGGCTGCTGGAAACCGTCGCCCAGGTGGCTCCCTCCGAAGCGACGGTCATGATTACCGGGGAATCGGGGACCGGAAAAGAACTGATTGCCGGAGCGATTCATTTCAACAGCCCGAGGAAAAAGGGCCCTTTCGTAAAGATCAACTGTGCGGCCATTGCCGAAACTCTCTTGGAGTCGGAACTTTTCGGTCACGAAAGGGGAGCCTTTACCGGAGCGGACCGGAGAAAGGAGGGGAAGTTTCTCCAGGCCGATAAAGGAAGCCTGTTTCTTGACGAGGTCAGCGAGATGAGTCTGACCATGCAGGTGAAACTGCTTCGTGTGCTGCAGGAGAGAGAACTTACCCGGGTTGGCGGAGAAGCAGTGCTTCCGATCGATGTGCGGGTGATCGCGGCTACGAACAAGGACCTTCCGGAGCAGATAAAGGAGGGGCGTTTCCGTGAAGACCTCTATTATCGGCTCAACGTCGTAAGCCTTCATCTGCCTCCGCTGAGACACCGGAGGGAGGATATTCCGCTCCTTGCCGATCATTTCCTCAAACATTTTTCGGAGAAGAATCGAAGAGAGCTCAAGGGGATTTCCCCCAATGCGATGGATCGGCTTATCCGGTATGACTGGCCCGGCAATGTCCGGGAGTTGATGAACGCAATCGAACGGGGAGTGGTGCTGGCTCAGGCGGATTATCTCGACGAGGAGATTTTTCCGATCATCCAGCGCTCCGATTCGGATGGACAGGCCGCTACGCCGATTGGAGATCGTATCGAAGGCGCACCTCTGGAGGAGGTGGAGAGGGCAACCATCCTGAGAACCCTCGAATCGACCGCCGGCAACAAGAGTGAAGCCGCCCGGCGCCTCGGAATCACCCGGAAGACGCTGCACAAGAAACTGAAAAAGTACGGAGTCATGCCTTAGATGGACGGTTGAGGAGTCAATTGGTTGAGTTGTTTACCCGTTTAACCAATCAACCGTTTGACGACTCAACTGGTGCGGCTTTACTTTGACAATTGAGACCTTATTATATTGACGGTATTCGGCCGAGCATGGAGGAGATAAGTTACATGAATCAGACCGTACCGATCATTGTGCAGTGTTCCGGATGCGGTGCAAAAAACAGGATTCCGGATTCTAAAATCGGAGAATCCGCAAAGTGCGGGAAATGCGGGTTGCCGTTGAAAACCGCACCCGACCCATCTCAGAAAGGGCAAGTCTTCAACCTCCGCTGCACCTCCTGCGGGGCGAAAAACCGGATCCCGGCGGACCGGGCATCGGGAGCCGTCCGATGCGGTAAATGCAAGGCCCCGCTCGATACGGGGGTTCTCTCCAACGGGCGGCCGGTGATGGTGAGCGACGGCAATTTCGAGCAGACCGTGCTTCGTTCTCCTTTGCCGGTGCTGGTATACTGCTGGTCTGCAAACTGCCCCACCTGTCGAATGACCGGCCCCATGATCGATCAGTTCGCCGTCGAGAGCAAGGGAAGGGTTCGGGTAGGAAAGGTCAACGTCGAAGCCAATCCCAATTTTGCCGCCCGATACAATGTCCTGGGAGTTCCCTTTCTTTTTATCTTCGATAACGGTCAACTGAAAGAAAGCCTCCCCGGGGCCATTCCAAAGCACGATCTGATGCTGAAAATGGCCCGCTACATATGAGGAGCACGGAAGCCGAAGAAAGATGCCGGGATCTATCCGGAAGAATCGGGGCGATCCTGAAAGACGGCCTGTCCGTGTCAAAGGAAACCCTTCATTTCATCGATTCCACATGCGCCGTATCGGATCCGGGCTCTTTGAAAGAGACTCTTAACGATGAATCGAAAGAGGAGGTTGAGACCCTTTGGTCGCTGATCTTTTTTCCGGATGCCGCCTTCCAGGGGCAGCTCGAAGGCTTCCTCCAAAGCCATCGGTTCCAGGCTTCCGATGAGGACCTGGTGGCAAAGTACCTGGCAGAGGCGGCGCCGGAGATACCGCTTCGATTCCCGGACCCGGGGAAAACGTTTTCTCTGGTGATGCCCGATTGGACAGCCGCACAGTTCGTATCGCGGCTGAAGATCTCGAAGCCGTTGAACGAGCGGCTGAGATCTCTGATCGACCGGCGGTTTCCGGGCAACCCGGGCTTGCTTATCAAAGTGAAGCTGAGAAACTCGACGTTTTCGGAAACCGAGGAGCGCATCCGTTTCCTGTGCACTTTCTTTGAAAAAGAAATCGAAGATATGGAGGGACGTCTAGAACTCGTGCTGGATTTGTTCGAGGAGATGCCGGATGAAAAAAGCATCTACGAGCGCCTGATCGAAAGAAAGAGGCGCTGCTTTCAGAGCCTGCAGAAAGCGGACCTGTACCGGAAAATGCTGGAAAGAGAAAATGTCGAGACCCTGATGCTTCGAGGCGTCCGGATCCTTTCCATCGACGAGCCCCAAACCCGGAGCCAGATGAATTCGATCGATCGCATTTGTCTTGCCGTTTTCGGGAAGACGGAGTATTTCCAGCGGGCCGAGGAGGTTCTCGAATCCGGAGGATTCCGATACGAATGAAGAGTGCCTCACGCAAAGATCTCGATGTAAGAAATCGGTGTAATCCGCGTAATCTGCGGATCTAAATCTAAAATCTAAACTCTAAAATCTAAAGTGAACTATTGGAGCCTTCGATGAAAAAGGGATTTTTTTATGCAATTCTGATCGCCGTCATCGCCTGTACTTCGGGGAGTCTGCATGCGGCTGCGGCACCGGCGCTGGATGAGATTATCGGCGGGGTGGAAAAAAAGTATTCGGCCGAGGGTTTCTCTGCGCACTTTCTTCAGACCTCGACCCTCAAGGCCATGCAGGTCACTGAACAGGCTAAGGGGTTACTCTTCGCCGAAAAGCCTGACAAGATGCGGTGGGAATACAGAGAGCCCGAACGCCAGTTGGTCGTCTCCGATGGAGTCAACCTGTGGGTCTATCGCCCGGCAGACAACCAGGTGATGATCGGAAAAGCCCCCGCTTTCTTCGGGGATGGAAAAGGTGCCGGCTTTCTTTCGGATATCCGGCGGGTCCGAGAAAATTTCGACGTCACCCTTGAAGGAACGACCGAAGGTTCGAATTATCTCTTGAAGCTGCTGCCCAAGAAGAAAACCTTCGATATCGCCGCAATCTATTTAACCATCTCTTCGAGCGATTTCAGCATCGTTGAAGTGACCACATTGAATGAATACAGGGACGAGACCCGCATCCGCCTGGAGGATATTCAATTTCGAAGCGATCTCGACGACTCCTTATTCAGTTTCGTCGTTCCGGATGGAGCCGATGTCGTCAAAATGGACCAGTAGCCCTCTTTTTTATACGGTGTCGACCATCTCCTCCGGAATGTCCGCATTGGTGTAAACCTTCTGGACGTCTTCACAGTCTTCGAGTGTTTCCATCAGCCGGATCATCTGCTCGGCCTCCTTGCCCTGCAGGGGGGTCGTGGTTTTGGGGAGCATGGTGACTTCGGAATCAACGAATGGAATCGATGCATTCTTGAGGGCTTCTTTTACGGTCTCGAAATCTTCCGGAGCCGTGATCACCTCATATGCGCCGTTGTCTTCGCGGACATCCTCTGCACCCCACTCCAGGGCCACCTCCATGAGCCGTTCTTCGCTGGCCGCCTCTTTCAGGACCGTCATGTACCCCTTCTTATCGAACATCCAGGCGACGCAGCCGTTTTCGCCGAGCCCCCCTCCATTTTTTCCGAAGATGTGTCGGATTTCGGCAACCGCCCTGTTTTTATTGTCCGTCAGAGACTCGACAAGAACCGCCGCCCCTCCGGGGCCATATCCCTCGTAGACCGATTCCTCGTAGCTTACCCCTTCGAGCTCCCCGGTTCCTTTCTTGATCGCACGCTCGATGTTGTCCTTCGGCATGTTCTCCGTTTTTGCAGCCGTAATGGCTGCGCGCAGCCGGGGGTTTGTTGCCGGATCCCCGCTGCCGCCCATCCGGGCGGCTACGGTGATTTCTTTGATCAGTTTCGTAAAAATCTTGCCGCGTCTCGCATCCGCAGCCCCTTTTTTGTGCTTAATCGAGGACCATTTGCTGTGCCCTGACATGTGTACCCTCCTAATCCCTTTTTTCCATTCCGATCAGGAAAATCTCCTTGCTGGCCTTTCGGCTGCTTTGG
>QZKK01000043.1 GCA_003599475.1 Desulfobacteraceae bacterium | reverse complement strand
GTCTTGATTACGTCCACCCCCAGCTCTTCTCCGGCCCTCACACAGTAGGTGAGGTTTTCGACCGAAAACCGCTCGCTCTCTTTGATGCGTTCTCCCTTCGGATACATATGCGCCATCAGGACTAACCCGAAGCGGGAAGCTTCGCTCTCGAGCGCGCCGAGATTCTCGAGCATTTCGGCCTGGCGCTCGCTTCCGAGGATCACTCCCATCGATATGGCGTCGGCTCCATGGGAGACGGCTTCTTCGGCCCGGGTCACCCAGGCGTCGTAGGTCGGATGAAAAGGGGAAAAGCTGGATGCTTTCAGGATCAGAGGGATTTTTCCTGCATACGGAGAAAAGAAGCGTTGAGCGATCCCTTTGTGCATCAAAATGGCATCCGGCCCCCCTTCGGCGATTTCCTTCAGTGTCTCTTCCATGTTCTCCAGCGCCGGAAACATGCCGCGCGTGATCGGATGATCGACGGTGACGATGAACAGTTTTCCGGATTTCGGGTTCAAGATCCGGTTGAGGCGCACCAGTTTGCCAAGCTGCATCATTTCAAAATCTCCTATATGGTTGCTTCGAGCTTTCAGCTATTCTTGCCCAATCAATACCTTGATCCCATTTCCTTCGATCAGCACTTCAATGGCCTGATTGATTTCTTCCAGAGAAAAACGGTGGCTGATCAGTTTCTCGAGATTGACTTTCCCTGAAGCCGCCAGCCTCATCGCTTCGTCGAAATGCTTCGGGGCGGCGGAAGCCGTTCCGGTGACATTGAGCTCATTGTAGTGGACCAGGTTCGATTCGAAGACAGACTCCCCCTTGCCCGGGAAGCCGGCAAACAGGTTGACGGTCCCCTGCTTTCGAGTCAGCCGAAACGCCTCGTTGACAAGGGCCGGGGCTCCGATGGCCAGAATGGCTGCATCGGCCCCCAGACCGGAGGATTCCTCCATGACGATTCCGGTCAAATCTTCGGTTTTCGGGTCAACGACTCTATCGGCCCCCAATTCTTCGGCCAATGCTCTTCTTCCTGCGATGGGGTCGCTCATGATGATTTTTTCCGCACCCGAAAGTCTTGCCAACTGCAGATGCATCAAACCGATCGGGCCTGCGCCCATGATCGTGACGATGTCGCCGATCATGATCCGGGACCGCCGGTTTCCATTGTAGCAGCAGGCAAGCGGTTCGATCAGGGCGGAAACTTCAAACGGAAGTTCGGGCGGCGTCTTGAATACGCACCCCTGCCGGATCGCCGTTTCCGGAATTCTCACATATTCCTGGAAGCCGCCGTCAAATTCATAACCGATTGCGGTGCGATTCATGCACAGGTTGGCCATCCCCCGACGGCATGCATAACAGACGCCGCAGGGAATGACCGGGCAGACGGTGACCGGGTCCCCGGCGCTGTACCCAGCGACGGCGCTGCCGCACCTGTCGACGATGCCGGCGATTTCATGCCCGATGACGGAAGGATATCGGATCCCTTTGGTTTTCGTTCCGCGATAGATCCGGATATCGGTGCCGCAGAGGGCGCAGGCCTTGACCTTGAGAAGGATATCGGAATCGCCGATTGCGGGAATGTCCCGTTGTTCAACGCGTATGTCTTCCGGTTTGTAGAGAACCGCGGCCTTCATCCATCCCTCCGGCTTTCGATGTCGAATGTTTCCGTTCTTCAAGCTCGCTCTATGATTAGACCGCCAGTGCAAGCCTTGTCAAGGCCTGAAGACTCCCTCCCTAAAACCCTTCCTCCCTGCACTATCCATTGACAGTTGAAAATAAAAGTGAGATTTCCATAAAGAGCCTATCGACCGGCAAAAACAATCGGAATGAAGGAGGAGGTTGCACATGAAAACGAATCCGTTCGATCTCAGGGGCAAGATTGCCGTCGTAACCGGTGGGAATGGAGGGATCGGAAAAGGGATTGCGGACGGTCTCGCCGCAGCCGGAGCCGATATCGTGATTGCGGCTCGGAACGAAGAAAAGACCCGGAAAGCGGCAGAGGATATCCAAAAGTCCTACGGGGTTCGCGTATTTGCAATAAAGACCGATGTCGCCCATGAGAATGAAATCAGGGAAATGGTCCAGAAGGCGGGCGAGCACTTCGGCGGCATCCATATCCTGGTGAACAATGCGGGCACCAATATCCGAAAAATGCCTCAGGAGTATGTCTCATCGGAGTGGGATCAGGTGATGGCCATTAACCTGCGGGCGCCTTTTCTTTGCTGCCAGGCCGTGTATCCGGTGATGAAAGCGGGAGGCGGAGGCAAAATCGTCAATATCGGCTCCATGACCTCCATCTTCGGCGGGGCGAAACTGGCCCCGTACGGTGCGAGCAAGGGAGGGGTCGTGCAGATGACCCGAAGCCTGGCTGTCGCATGGGGCCAGGACAACATTCAGGTCAATGCCATTCTGCCCGGCTGGATCGATACGGAGTTGACGATCCGTGCCCGCAAAGAAATCGAAGGACTCCATGAAAGGGCTGTCTCCCGCACGCCGGCAGGGCGCTGGGGGACTCCGGCGGATCTGGCCGGCACGGCCGTGATGCTGTGCAGCAGGGCGTCTGATTTCGTTACAGGAGTTGCGATTCCCGTAGACGGCGGCTTTTCGACATTTTTAACCTGATTGAGCGGGAATCCCGTTTCGAATCAGAGAAGCAAATTCAGAAAGGTTGCGTACGATCCGGTCGGCACCCGCCTGCTTGAGGTCCGTTTCGGAGTGGTGCCCGGTAAGGATTCCGATCATCCTTACACCGGCTTCTTTCGCCATCTGAACATCCGATACGGCATCGCCGATGTAGCAGCACCGGTTCTTTTCGATTCGGAGCCTGTCAAGGATCTTTAAAAGCGGGTCTGCGGACGGTTTCGGCCGGTCCATATCCTCGCAGAAGAGGGTTTCCCTGAAGCACTCCCTCCCCTTGCGAGGAAAACAGGCCTCAAAATAGCGCCGGGATGTGTTCGAAACCAGGGCGAGAGGATAGGATCTTGAAAGCGATTCCAGCGCAACGACGGCGCCAGGGATGACGATGTCGCCCGATGCCGCCATTTCGAAGTAGTATCGATCTTTGCGCCTCCGGATGTCCGCCCATTCTGCATCGTCGATCTGTCCGAACAGAAACCGTTTCTCGTCAGGTGTTGCGGATATTAAATTCCAGATATCCTTTGGATCCAGCGGTAAGCCCAGATCCCCGGCGACCCGAAGATAAGCGTCCCGATGAAGGATGAGATCGTCCACCAACACCCCGTTGTAATCGAAAACAATCGCCTCCAGCTTCAAGGTTCCTCCGCCCTCCAAAATTCGATATGCGTTTATCCGCCGAGGGGGATTCACGCCTCTGCGGGTTAAAAACTTGCCCAAAATATTGTTCCGGAATCCACATGTCAATATATTCCTGGCCATATATTCCTGGCCGGATCTCATCGAATCGACTTCCACCAGAGGCGCTTGGGGTGGGAACGCTCGGCTTTCACCTTCGCGCTTCCCAAGCTTTGAGCTTCTTTTGAGCATTGCCAACGACGGCGATCTGTGCTAGTTTGAAACCCGCCAAAAAACGCTGCCTTCAGGAGTCACGCAATGTTTGCGCTTCAACCTTCAAAATGCACGGAATGCCGGATCTGTATGGAGATCTGTTCGATAACCCACACCGGGCTCAATACGACCAAGCGCTCCAGAATCTGGGTGGAGGAGGATTGGCCGGAAACCCCCGCAATCCGGGTGTGCCTGGCCTGTGAAACCAGAGAATGTATCGAAGCCTGCCCGACGGGAGCCTTGTCCTGGAACGGCTGGGTTCGGGTGGATTCCAAAGCGTGCAATTCCTGCGGGCTCTGCGAGGAGGCCTGTCCGGTCGGCGGAATAAGGATGGATCCTGCCACACACCTGCCGATGATTTGCGACACCTGCCAGGGGGAATTTCAGTGTCGGCAATGGTGTCCCACCAAAGCGATCGAAAGGGGCTTCAACAAATGAGCATCCGGTTCGGCTATGCAGGAAAATTTCTCGATGTGGATCTTGGAACCGGAGACATCCGGATCTGCCCGCTGGATCCGGAGTTTGCGGAAGCTTACATGGGGGGAAAGGGCTTCGGGGCAAGGATCCTCTACGATCAACTTCCAAAGGACTGCCCACCTCTTTCCCCGGAAAATATCCTGGTTTTTGCCGCAGGCCCCCTTACCGGCACACTGGCGCCGTCCAGCGGCCGATTCGAGATCTGTACGAAAGGCCCGGGCACCGGTTTGTGGCTGGACGCCAATACGGGCGGATTTTTCGGGCCGGAGCTGAAGTACGCCGGATACGATATGCTGATCGTCCGGGGGAGGGCCGAATCCCCGGTCTATCTGATCATCCGGGATGGCGATGTGCGACTGCTTCCCGCAGGCGAAATCTGGGGCAGGGACACGATCACCACCCACAAGTGGCTCAAGCACATCTACGGACGCGACTGCCGGGTGGCCTGCATCGGCACGGCCGGTGAGAAATGCGCCAGAATCGCAGCCATCCTCTCCGAGTATCGCGCTCTTGGCCGCGGGGGGTCGGGGGCGGTGATGGGATCGAAAAACTTGAAAGCCATTGCGGTCAGAGGCACCGGCGGAATCACCTGCAGCGATCCGGAGCTGTTTATGAGAACCTGCCGGGAGGCGTACAATGAATTGGCCAACCATCCGGATACCGGAGGCGGCCGCCAGAAATACGGAACCAACCTGATCCTTTCCAGCATGGATGCGACCGGAATCCATCCGGTTCGTAATTTCCAGAAGGGAAGATTCAGCGGCGCCGCCCAGGTCAATGAAGAAGCGATTCTTGAGTATTACGTCAGAGACAAGGCCTGTTTCGGCTGCCCGATCTACTGCAGCAAAATCGCGAGGGTAAATAGCGGTAAATACAAGGGGAGCTTTACCGAGGGGCCGGAATACGAAAACGTCTGGTCGTTTGGAGCTCAGTGCGAAAATACCGATATCGGAGCGATCGTTCATGCCGAATACCTTTGCGACTCCTATGGCCTGGACGCCGTTTCGGCGGGAAACATCATCGGTTTCCTGATGGAATGCATGGAAAAGGGGGTGCTGAAAGAATCCGATACCGGGATCCCCCTTCGTTTCGGAAACGACGAAGCAATGATTTCGGCCGTTCATCTCATGGGCAAACGGGAAGGTCCCGGGGAACTCTGGGGCGACGGGGTCAGACGGATCGCAGAGGTTTATCCCGAAGCCGCTCCCTTTGCCATGCACGTAAAGGGGCTTGAGCTGCCGGCCTACGACCCGCGGGGCTCGACAGGGATGTCTCTTGCCTATGCGACCAGCGACCGGGGCGGCTGCCATCTGCGCTCATGGCCGATCGGGCAGGAACTTCTGGATTCAGACGGCCGGCTTGACCCGTTTTCAACCGAGTTCAAGGCGGAGCTGGTCAAGAATCAGCAGGATCTCTTCTGCATGGTAAACTGCATCGGCATGTGCCTGTTTGCGACATTTGCAGTCAGCCTGAGGCAGATGGTACCTTTTCTCTATGCGGCCACAGGAATCGAAGCATTCAACGATGCTGCGGAACTGCTTGCGGCCGGAGAAAGAGTCAACAATCTGGTCCGGCTTTTCAATATCCGGGAGGGATTGAACAGGGAGATGGACACCCTTCCGGAGCGGTTTTTCAAAACCCCGCTTTCCGAAGGTGCCTGCCGGGGGCGTGTGGTCGATTTAACGGCATTGCGGGAGGAGTATTACTTCGTGCGGGGGTGGGATCCGCAGGGGGTGCCGACGAGGGCCAAGCTGGAGGAGCTTGGGATTAGGGATTAGGGGGAGGACGCGGGGACGCGGGGACGCGGAGACAGGGGGACTGGGAGAAGAGGTGGACGGTAGACCGTAGACAATAGACGAAAAATCTCAACTCTGGAACCTGAAACCTGAAAACCCCTGAACACTGAACACTGAACACTGAGGACTCTTTATGTATAAGCCAGAGGGCGTTTGTGTGGCCATGTTGACTCCTTTCAGAGAGGACGGCGCCATCGATGAAGGGGAAGTGAGAAAAATCGTCGATTTTCAGATCGAGGCCGGGGTCGACGGCCTGTTTCCGGTCAGCTCCGTCGGGGAATTCATTCACATGAGCCGGGAAGAGAAAATTCGACTGATGGAAATCGTCCATGACCAGGCCCGCGGACGGGTCGCCGTAACCCCGGGGGTTGCAAGCAGCCACCCGGCCGAATCGATCTGTCTGGCGAAAGCGGCAAAAGAAATGGGCTGTGATGCCGTCGTCGTCGCTCCTCCGCATTTTTTTCCCCTCTCGCAGGACATGGTCGAAAGGTATTTCGAAACCATCATCGACTCCGTCGATATCCCGGTGATCCTCTATAACATCCCGCTGTTTACACAACCGCTTGGCTATGATCTGGTCAAACGACTTTCCCGTAGAGAAAATGTGGTGGGGATGAAAGACAGCAGCGGAAGCATGGTCGATTTTCTCCACTTTATGGATAAGGTGAAAATCGTCGGAGAAGAGATGAATTTTTTGACGGGAAGAGAAGAGACCTTCCTGGCCTGCCTGGCGATGGGAGGAAAAGGGTGCATGACCGCAACATCGGGTATTCTGCCCGAGATCATGGTCGACATCTATGAGGCTTTCAATTCAGGAGATTTTAAGGCAGCCCGGGAACATCAGTTCTCCATCCTCTTGCCTGTGCGAGCCATGTTCTCGCTGCCGTTTCCCATGGGGTTCAAAGCCGCCATGGAGGCCCGCGGGTTCCGAATGGGCCCGCCCAGACAGCCGTTTTCGGATGCCGAGCGCTTCAAGTTCACCAACATGAAGGCAAGAATCGAAAAAATCATGCATCCGATCGTGGAACGCCTGGCTCAGCGCCCAGGGGAGAAAAGACGCGGAGACGCGGGGACTCGGAGACGGGGAGAGGGATGAACGGTGGACGGGAGACGGGAGACGGGAGAAGGGAGAACCTGACACCTGAAACCTGAAACCTGAACCCTGAACGCTGAACACTGAAATCAAGGGAGAGAGCATGCACACCAAAAGACAGATCGCAGGCAAAATTGCAGAGTGCGGTCTCATTCCGGTGATTCGGACATCCGCCGCCGCGCAGGCGATGGAGGTTGCCGACGCGCTTCAAAAGGGGGGAGCCCCGGTTATCGAGATCACCATGACCGTTCCGGGAGCGCTCGATGTGTTCGAAGAGCTTTCAAGAAGCGTTTCCGAAAACGTGATCCTGGGGGCCGGCACCGTTCTGGATGGCGAAACCGCAAGGTTGGCGATTCTTGCGGGCGCCCAGTTCGTCGTCGCCCCGACCTTGGATAAAAAAACCATCGAGGTCTGCCATCGGTACGGAAAGGTCGTTATTCCCGGTGCACTGACCCCCACCGAGATCCTCCGGGCCTGGGAAATGGGGGCTGATTTCGTGAAGGTTTTTCCTGCGGATGCGCTGGGAGGACCCGGTTACATCAAGGCCGTGAAGGCGCCGTTGCCCCAGGTCGATCTGATCCCGACGGGAGGAGTTGATATCCGGACAGCCCCTGAATTCATCCGGGCGGGAGCAGCGGCAGTCGGTGCCGGCAGTTCGCTGATCGACAAGAAAATACTGAAAGAAGGTACTTACGACAGGCTCGTGCAAATGACCAAAGACTTCCTCAAGGCCATCAAAGAAGCAAGATCGTAGGCAAAGCTCAAAGCTCAAAGCTGAAAGCTCAAAGCAAAGGAAGAAGCTCAAGTAAGCAAAGCTCAAAGCTGAAAGCTCAAAGCTTGAAAATCAAAGGAGAAAATGTACGATGCATAAAGGCGGCAAGCTGACCCTGCGGCTCCATCCGGACGACAATGTGATCGTTGCGCGGGCCGAGATGACCTCGGGCACGGAAGTTTCCGAAGAAAAGATCGCTTCCAGGGACCGAATCCCTTTCGGACATAAAATCGCCTCGGTTCGCATCGATGCGGGTGCAGCGGTTCGAAAGTACGGACAGATCATCGGGTTTGCCTCCCGATCGATTCAGGCCGGCGAGCATGTTCACGAACACAATATGTCGATGAAAGACTTCGACCGGGATTATGTCATCGGCACCGATGTAAAGCCGGAGCCCGCCGTTCCGATCAAAGAAGCGACCTTCCAGGGGATTGTCCGGCCGGACGGAAGTGTGGCCACCCGCAACTATATCGGCGTATTGAGCTCGGTCAACTGTTCGGCAACGGTCGCCCATCGGGTGGCGGACCTTTTTCGCGGTGATGCACTGGATGAATTTCCGAATATCGATGGGGTCGTCCCCGTCACTTATGGCGGAGGCTGCGGATTCGAGGTGGGCGGGGAGGGCTACTGCCGCATCATGGATTCGTTTGCGGGGTATTTGCGGCATCCGAATTTTGCCGGAATCCTGCTGGTCGGTCTCGGCTGCGAGGACTGCACGGTGGATGCGGTCGTCAAGCGATCCGGGCTCCGGACAGGGCCCCTCCTTGAGGCGATCACCATTCAGGATACGGGAGGCACCCCGAAAACGATCAAGAGAGCCGAGGCCATCATCCGGGAGATGCTTCCGGCGGCAAACCGGATCAAACGGCAGCCGGTCCCTGCAGCTCGTCTCATCGTCGGGCTGGAATGCGGAGGCTCCGATGCATACTCGGGCATCACGGCCAATCCGGCGCTGGGAGCCGCATCGGACAGGGTGGTCCTGCAGGGCGGCACAGTCGTTTTATCCGAAACTCCGGAAATCTACGGGGCGGAACACCTGTTGATCCGGCGGGCGGTGGACAGAGAGGTGGCGGAAAGGCTGATCGATCGGATTCGATGGTGGAAAGAGTATGCCGTTCGAAACGGAGGCGAGCTCAACAACAATCCGACGCTTGGAAACAAGGCAGGGGGAATCACCACGATTCTGGAGAAATCGCTTGGGGCGGCGGCAAAGGGGGGGACCACCAATCTCATGGGAGTCTACCGGTATGCCGAGCCGATACGCAGCAGAGGTTTTGTATTCATGGATACACCGGGCTTCGACCCCCCTTCGGTTACAGGGATGGTGGCCGGAGGCGCCAATGTGATCTGTTTTACGACCGGGCGGGGATCGGCTTTCGGATTCAAGCCCGTCCCCTCCATCAAACTGGCTTCGAATACCCCGCTGTATCAAAAAATGGAAGACGATATGGATATCAACTGCGGCCCGATCGCCGACGGACAGAAGAGCATCGATGGAATGGGAGAGGAGATTTTCAGAACCATCCTCGCGGTTGCATCCGGGAGTCGATCGAAGAGCGAACTGCACGGGGTCGGGGATTATGAGTTCGTTCCATGGCAGATCGGAGCGGTTTTCTAAGGAAAACCACAAATTTCAAGCACCAAATGCCAAGCAATCGTACAAAATAATCAAATGAAGAAATATTCAAACGGCTCAAATGCCCGATCCCTCTCATCTCAGAGAACTTGTTCTTTTAAGTAGGTTTGATTATTGATTCCTTGATTATTGAATATTGTTTGGAATTTGGTACTTGTGTACTTGGAGCTTGCTCTAAATGCATCACATTCTCGCCGTCGATATCGGCACCACGGCAATGAAAATGGGAGTATTCGAAGCGGAAGACGGTCGCTTTCATCTGCTTCGGCAGTTCTCAAAAGAGTACGCGATCAATACCTATGGAGACGGTCTGTTCAGCGATATCGATCCGGAGAAGTGGCAAGACGCCTTTCTTTCCGGATGCGGAGAGCTTGCGCCATTGGAAGAGGTGGATGTCATCGCTTTATCCGGAACGACTCCCGGATTCACCGTCATGGATGCTCGAGGCAATCCGCTTCACCCCGCCATTCTCATGGTGGATCAGAGGTCCCGGTTGCAGGCGCAGGAAATCATCGACAGAATCGGCATCGGCAAGCTTCTGGAGACTACGGCCAACATGCCGGTTGCCGGCGGCTGTTCGCTCGCAAGCTGGTTGTGGATCAGAGACAATCGGCCCGAGCTCTACAAGAAAATCGCCGTGTTCGGACACTCCAACACCTTTTTTGGAAAATGGCTGGCAGGCGGGTTTGCCATCGATCCTTCATCCGCTTCCCTGACCGCCCTCTACAATACCGCGAGAAACGATCTGACATGGAACCATGAGATTGCGGAGGCATTTGAAATCCCTTTCGAGCGCCTGCCGCGGATCATACCGGCGGATGAAAGCGTCGGCCGGCTGAGAGCCGACCTTGCGCTCAAGCTGGGGATGCGCAAAGAACCTCCGGTTGTCATCGGAGGAAACGATGCAGTGCTGGCGGCATACTCATTGGGAATCGAACAACCGGGAGAGGTCGTAAACGTCAACGGCACCTGCGAGATCACGCTGGTCTGCCTGCCACGATGCTTCTCCTCTACAAACTACAACATCCGGTGCCACGTAGTGCCGGGTCGCTGGCTGACGCTTTATGTAATGAACGCCCTGGGCATTGCCTACGAGTGGTTTCGAAAGCTTTTCTGCAGTGAAATGTCTGTCGAAGGCTTTTACCGGGATTTTTTGGAAAAGGCGCTCGATCGATGGGTCGAACGGGAATCGGGCGTCGCCTATACCCCCTTTCTGATGGGGTCCCGGTATTCCTTATCCCCCCTTCGCGCTGAATTCCTGGGCATGAGCCAGGAGACTTCCAGAGAAGAGCTTTTATCCGCCATGGTCCGGGGATTATGCGAGTACCAGCGTGAGCATTTGAAGGAAATCGCACTCGAAATTCCACTGAAGGATCATGTCCGAATCACCGGCGGTGCGTTGAACCCGTCCTTGATCAGGGCAAAGAAACGATGGATGCGCAACTGTGAATACCGGTTCGAAGAGCAGTCCTCCATGAAGGGCGCGGCCATGCTAGGGAAGCGGCATCTCGAAAGAAGTTGACGCGGCGACACGGAGACGCGGGGACACGGAGAAAGGAGAAGCGGTAGAAGGTAGACGGTGGACGGGAAAACCTGGCACCTGAAATACTGAACATTGAAAACTCATTTGTGGAAACCCCCGATGAGAATTGAATCCATGCTCCTGATGTCCCTCCTTGTTTTCGGCTGCACCGCCAAGCCGCAGACGATTCTGCCGCTGAATGAGGTAAGGGTTGGGATGAGCGTGATGGAGGTTGTGGATATCCTGGGGCCGCCGGAAGATGTGCGGTTCAGTAAGGATCGAAGTCAGGAAGTCTGGCAGTATTGCCTGGATGAGAGGTTTAAACCTGTCAACAATGTAGGGGTCGTATGGTTTCATGAACGCAGAACAACGGGTGTCCGCATCTATAAAAGCATCGGATTCGGCGGATGCGAGGCTTTCTTTCGGAAACTGAAATGGGAAGATGCGCCGCAACGGAAGAGCGGCTTGACAAAATCTCCGCCGATGTAATATGGATGAATCGCTATTTTTCTTGATTTTCACGGGGTCCGATGGATCCGAAAACTTGATCCGAAACTTAATCGAAGGAGAATTAAATGCCTGTAATCGATGAGATTAAAGAATGGACGATTGCCGGGAGCATGGAAAAGACGATATCTGCGATCGATCGAGCGATTTCTCAGGGGATTTCGCCGGCCGACATCATCCAGGACGGGCTGATCGAAGCCATGGCGGTCGTTGGGGATAAGTTCAGAAGCAACGAGATATACGTACCCGAAATGTTGATCGCCGCCCGTGCCATGAAGGCAGGTCTTGCCAAGCTGAAACCGATGATGGTCGGAGACGAGGTCAAGACCTTGGCCACTGTCGTCCTGGGAACAGTCCGGGGCGATCTCCACGATATCGGAAAGAATCTGGTCAGCATCATGATGGAAGGGTCAGGGTGCAAAGTCATCGATCTTGGAGTCGATATCGCACCGGACAAATTCGTTGAAGCGGTTGCCGCCCATCGCCCTGAATTTATCGGGATGTCTGCATTGTTGACGACGACGATGCCGGCAATGAAAGAAACCATCGCGGCTCTGAAAGCGGCAGGAAAACGGGAAAGCGTCAAAGTGCTTGTCGGAGGTGCTCCGGTGACCCAGAAGTATGCCGACGATATCGGGGCCGACGGATACGCCGAAAATGCAGCAGAGGTGATAGATAAGATCAAGGCCTTGCTGTAAGTCTCTATCCGACATTCCGGTTTCCATTCCTCTCCCAATCCCTCCTCGCCGAGAGGAAAAAAACCTCGATTCCGGTCGAGCCATCCCGGGTGATGAGAAGAGGGATACCCTCCATTCGATGCAAGGAGTCCAAAATGAAGTTGACAAGGTTTCGGCATGGAGCATTTGAGTTCAACGGAGCGATCCGGGGAGAAGAGATTGCGGTCATCGAGGGGGAATTCTGGGAAGACTTCAGAGTTACGGATGCCGTCTACCCCTTGAAGCAGGTCAAGCTTCTGCCCGTTTCGATTCCGAGCAAAATCGTCTGTATCGGGCTCAACTACCTCAAGCATATCGAAGAGGTCGGGGCGACGCAGTTGGCTGCGGCCCATTTTTTTCTCAAACCGCCGACCTGTCTGATCGGGCCTGAAGAAGCCATCGTGATCCCCAAGCATGCCGAGCGGGTCGACTATGAGGGCGAGCTGGCCATGGTCATCGGAAAACCGATGAAAGACGTTCCGGAAAAGGATGCGTTATCCTATGTGCTCGGCTATACCTGCTTCAACGATGTGACCGAGCGGGCGCTGGTCGGAAAGAGCATGTCTTATCTGACAGAGGCAAAAGGATACGACACCTTCGGTGCCGTGGGACCTTGGATGGAAACGGATCTCGACCCGGACAGCCTCGATATAAAAACCTTCCTCAACGGAAAGATGATGCAAAGAGACAACACGGCCAATTGCCTGTTCAGCGCTTCGCAAGTCTTGTTCGCCATCGCCCGGTGCATGACGCTGCTTCCCGGAGATATCGTTTCGACAGGCACTCCGAAGGGAATCGCTGCGATGAAGGCGGGGGATATCGTCGAAGTCGAAATCGGAGGAATCGGGAAGCTGAGAAATCATGTCCGAAGCGCTTAGTGCATCCCCAAAGACCGGTTGAGAGGTCCCATTCGACCACTCAACCAATTGACCACTCAACGACTCCGGTTGACCACTCAACCGATTGACCACTCAACGACTCCAATTCGGAGGAAAAGATGAAAGAAATACGGATCCATGGCAGAGGCGGGCAGGGGTCTCTCGTATTGGCCCAGTTTATGGCTATCGCGGCCCTGGAGGATAGAAAATACGGGCAGGCATTCCCGTTTTTGGGTGGGGGGGGCGAACGGAGGGGAAAACCGATCATGGCTTTTTGCCGGTTGAGCGATCGGCCGATTCGAATCCGCGCCCGGATCGACCGGCCGGACTATGTGATCGTTCAGGATGCAACCATCACAAGTGAGCTGGACGTTACAGAGGGGCTGAAGCCGGACGGGTTCGTTCTCATCAATACCGAAAGCGATCTGTCGAAGTGGGGACTGGCCGATAAACCCTTTCATGTCGTCTCCTTCTCCGGGGAGGCGCTGGCAAGAAAGATACTGGGGCGGCCCATCATCAATACAGCCCTTCTGGGGGCGTTTGCGGCGGTGGCCGGGGAGCTCTCCCTGGAAGCGGTCGTTTCCGCTGTGAAGGGGAAATTCCCTGGAGAACTCGGGATCAAAAACGCCCGGGTGGTGGTTGAAAGCTACCATCAGGTCAAGGAGGCCGTATGATGAAAATTACAATCGGCGCCGTAACAATCGGAGGGACAGCACTGGATTACAAAACCGGCAATTGGCGCGATCAGCGCCCCGTCATCGATCACGAATCCTGCAAGGCCTGCGGCATCTGCCGCGAGGTCTGTCCGGACAGTTCCGTCCATGTGAAGGAGAAAGTCTACTGCATCGACTACGACTACTGCAAGGGCTGCGGTCTTTGTGCCTCCGAGTGCCCGGCCGGATGCATCGAAATGATTCCGGAGGAAAAATAAAATGATCGAAGAAAAAGTCGTCGAGGGATCGGAAGCCGTCGCATTGGCGGTGAAGGGCTGCCGGCCGCACGTGATATCGGCGTTTCCCATCAGCCCTCAGACACATATCGTCGAGTCTTTGGCCAGGATGGTGGCCAACGGGGAACTCGATGCGGAATACATTCCGGTGGAATCGGAGTTTTCCGCCGCCAGCGCCCTGGCGGGAGCGGCGGCGGCCGGGAGCAGATCGTATACGGCATCCTCCTCCCAGGGATTGCTGCTGATGACCGAAGTCCTCTATGCCAGCGCAGGCCTGCGGCTGCCGTGCGTCATCACGGGGGTCAATCGTTCCATATCGGCTCCCATCACCATCCAGGTGGATCATCAGGACACGGTTTCCCTGAGAGATACGGGGGTCGTGCAGTTCTATGCGGAAAACAGCCAGGAAGCCTATGACCTTCATCTTGCGGCCTTTAAAATCGCGGAAGATCCGAAGATCCTTCTCCCGGTGATGGTCTGCATGGACGGCTGGATCCTCACCCACTCCTACGAGCGCGTCCGCTTCCTGCCCCAGGAGGCAATCGATTCCTTTCTTCCCCCGTTTAAACCGGAAAATTTTCTGGATACCGAAAATCCCAAGACTTGGGGATCCTATGCCGAGGAAAATGTTCTCATGGAGATGCGGTATTCGGTTCAGCAGGCGATGCAGCATGGGAAGATGAGAATCAAGGAGGTTTTTTCGGAACTTGCCGGGTGTACGGGGCGGGACCACGGAGGACTGATCGAGGCGTATCGTACGAATGGCGCCGAAATCGTCCTGGTCGCCATGGGATCGGTTACGGGTACCGTAAAGGATGCCGTCGACCGGCTGCAGCAGAAGGGGAAAAAGGTTGGACTGGTCAAGATCCGCTGCTATCGTCCGTTTCCCCACGAAGACATCTATGAGGCCGTAAAGGGGGCAAAGGTCGTGGTCGTCCTGGATGCCAATTTTTCGATGGGAAGCGAAGGCGCCGTCGGCCTGGATCTGAAGGCCAAGCTGTGCGGCCGTCCGAATGCACCGGCGGTGCTCGATTTCATCGCCGGTCTCGGCGGCAGAGAGGTCGGAATGGATTCCGTGGAGCGGATCGTTCAGAAAGCCGAAGAATGCATCGCTTCTTCCCGCACATTTTTCGAAGAATCCTTTTGGATGGATTTGAACCCGGCCATTTTACCCTAATCCCCGCATGGCGGGAAATTCGAAGCACGAAGTTCGAAATACGAAATACGAAACAATCACGCCAGGATCGCAATCAATGACCAAATTCCAGGGCTCCAAAACCGTGCCGATCGCATCCGCGTTTCAGCCTCTTGTTTTGAACTTGGTTTATTCGGATTTCGGATTTGTTTTCATTTGTTTCGGATTTCGACCTGCCCGCCGGTGCCGATGGAATATTGATTCATCTATATATGCATTGGCCTACGACGGGTCTTGTTCCTCCTGATCCGCATAGGCTTTGGCAGGCGGGTATTCGGATTTCGAATTTGGGATCTATAGGATCTAAAGGATCAACGCAACAGCTTAGAAAGAGGATCTAAAGAGATGGATACTCAACCCCAGGAAACTCAACAGGAGTTGTTTACTTCCGGCCACCGCGCCTGCCATGGTTGCGGTATGGCAATTGCTGCCCGCCAGATCCTGGAGGCGACAGGAAGGAAAATCATCGTCGTCACACCGACAGGCTGCCTCGAGACCTTTACTTCCCCCTATGGGTATTCGCCTTGGCGGGTGCCCTGGATACATCATCTTTTCGAAAACGGCCCCGCGGTGGCCAGCGGGGTCGCGGCGGCATTGAAGGCCCAGGGGCGCTCGGATATCCGCGTGGTCGTGATCGCCGGCGACGGCTCCACTTTCGATATCGGCTTCGGTTCTCTTTCCGGCATGCTGGAAAGAGGCGACGACGTACTCTATATCTGTGTCGAAAACGGAGCCTACATGAATACCGGCAACCAGCGAAGCGGGGCGACACCGACCTATGGCGCCACGACCACCGCACCCGCCGGGTTGAAATCGATGGGGAAGCCGCAGTTGAAGAAGGATATGCCCGCCATCGTGGCAAGCCACGGGGTTGCCTATGTGGCAACGGCATCGGTCGGGTACCTGAAGGATCTGAAGCGGAAGGTAAAAAAGGCGATGACTTTTCACGGTCCCCGCTATATCCAGATCGATACCCCGTGTCCTTCCGGGTGGGGTTTTGCCTCGGACCGCGCCCTGGAGATCGGAAGAAGAGGGGTTAAAAGCGGTTTGATTCCGCTCTTTGAAATGGAAAATGGGGCTCTTGCAGGCGTTCACAAAATCAAAGAAAGGATCCCGGTCGAAGATTATTTGAAGGAACAGGGAAGGTTCAGGCATCTTTTTGCCGGAAACGGCGGAGCCCCGGCGATTCAAAGGCTGAGAGAGATCTCCGAAGACAACATCCGGAAGTATGGGTTGGAGGCTTGAATGATTCTTGAAAGATTTCGTCTCGACGGGTGCATTGCGGTCGTTACGGGCGGAAGCAAAGGAATCGGAGAGGGAGTCACTCTCGCACTGGCGGAGGCCGGAGCGGATGTGGCAGTCGTCAGCCGCAGGCCGAATCCTGCGCTCGAAGATGCGGTAAGGAGAATGGGCAGGCGCTTCCACCACCACATGGCGGATCTGACCGACCGGGACCAGACCAAAAGGGTGGTTTCCGAAACGGTGAACGCCCTGGGGGATCTTCACATCCTGGTAAACAATGCGGGGGTTTGCCTGAGAGCGGCGGCCGCCGATTTCAGTGAATCGGACTGGGATGCCACCCTTGAAATCGACCTGACCGCCGCCTTCATCCTTTCGCAGGCGGCCGGCAGATGGATGTTGCGGAAAAAAAGAGGCAAGATCATCAACATCGGTTCGGTGCTCTCCTTCCAGGGAGGGATCAATGTGGCCGCCTACACGGCGGCAAAGCACGGAGTTGCAGGGCTGACAAAAGCGCTTTCCAATGAATGGGCTAAAGCAGGAATCAACGTCAATGCCATTGCTCCGGGCTACATCGCAACGGAGCTCACTTATGCACTTCAGAACGACCCGGTTCGTTCGAAATCGATCCTTTCACGCATTCCTGCAGGACGCTGGGGAAGCTCGGAGGACATTGCGGGTGCGGCCGTATTTCTTGCCTCACCCGCATCCGATTACATCAACGGCACCGTCCTGAGCGTCGATGGAGGGTGGTTGGCATGGTAGAGAGGAAAATTCGAAATTCGAATTTCGAAATCCGAAACAAATTCGAATGATCGAAAATCGATAGCCAAAGAGGCCACTGAGCTGATGAATATTTTTGGATCGATATTGAAAAAGTGCAAATGAACCCTCATCGGAGTATCAGCTCGGACGTGTTTTGTCATTTAAATTTTGAATTTCGGATTTGTCCTTCGATTAGCTCAGGATGGTGAGCCGGTCGAACCATTTCGGATTTCGGATTTCGAGTTTCGAATTTTATCAAAGGGGTCTCCCATGAAGCTTAAAAACGGCCAACAATACATGGACAGCCTGAAGTCGCTGTCGCCGGTCATTTACTATCGGGGAGAGCGCATCCGGGATGTGGTGAGCCATCCTGCGACCGCGCCGCATGTGCGTGCGGCGGCGATGACCTATGCGCTGGCAGCAGACAAAAAATACAAGGAGCTTGCGACCGCTGCATCCCATCTGACCGGACGGACCATCAGCCGGTTTACCCATGTCCATCAGAGCGTGGAAGATCTGATCAAAAAGATAAAGCTTCTTCGCGCATTGGGACAGAAAACCGGCACCTGTTTTCAGCGGTGCGTCGGATTCGATGGAATCAATGCGGTTTATTCGGTGATTTACGAAATCGATCGGAAGCACGGAACCGGTTATCTCGAACGCTTCAAAGAGTGGCTTGTCCGCATTCAGGACGAGAACCTGATGGTCGTCGGCGCGATGACGGACCCCAAAGGGGATCGCTCGAAGGCGCCTGCGGATCAGCCGGACCCGGACCAGTTCGTGCACGTGATCGATCGAAAAAAAGACGGGATCGTGATCCGCGGGGCCAAGCTCCATATGACGGGGGCTGTAAATTCCCATGAAATCTTGATCATGCCGACAACGGCCCTGGATGAGCGCTCCAGAGACTATGCGGTCATCTGTGCCGTTCCGGTGGATGCCCCCGGAATTACGATGATCTTCGGGCGCCAGGCCGGAGACGATCGAAGAGATCGAAGAGAGCGGATCGATTCCGGAAAACCCCGGTTCGGAGCGGTCGGGGGAGAGGCCGTGATCGCCTTCGAAGATGTTTTTATCCCCTGGAGCCGCGTGTTCATGAACGGCGAAACCGATTTTACAGGATCGGTCGTGTCGCGGTTTGCCTCTCACCACCGCGCCAACTACGGGGCATGCAAAACCGGGTTGATGGATGTGCTCACCGGTGCCGTCGTCTACCTGACCCAGATTCAGGGTACTGCGAAGGCCTCGCATGTGAAAGACAAGGTCACGGAGATGATCCATCTTTCCGAAACACTTTACAGCTCCTCGATTGCCTGTTCGGCCGAAGGATGGAAGACGCCGTCTGGAGCCTTCATGGTGGATACGATGCTTGCCAACGTATGCAAGCAGAACATCACCCGGTATCATTTCGAGGTTGCGCGCCTTGCGCTCGACCTGGCCGGCGGCTTTATCGCAACCCTTCCCAGCGAATACGACCTGGAAAGCGAAGATGTCGGACACCTGGTGAGGAAGTATTTTTCAGGTGTCGAAGGGATTCCGACGGAGCATCGAATCAAGATCGGAAGGCTGATCGAAGCGATGACCGGCGGTACGGCTCTGGTGGAATCGATGCATGGAGCAGGCTCGCCGCAGGCACAGCGGGTCATGATCCTGAGGGAAGGGAAATTGGATCAGAAGGTAAAGCTTGCCAAAGCACTGATGGGGATTTCGGAAAAAAAGAAACGGTCTGATTCCGCTTGACAAATGCCTTTGTTTATTCCACATGAAATTCTGTGCTTCCGGAACGGGCCGAAGATGATTGGCTATATTTCAAATGAATGTCGTTGCCGTCATCTGTAAATTTGAACCGCTCCCAATTTCGATCTTCGGATTTCGGGTTTTCTCTGTTCGGGTGTACGATGATCGACCGGTCGTTTACTGACGTCTATCCATCAAACTCAATCAAAGGAGGTATCCCATGAGAAAGCGTTTCGCCTTGTTGTTGGTCTTTGGTCTTCTCGTGTCTTCCGGATTCAATGTCGCAATTGGTGCCGATTATCCGGACCGCCCGATTACCTTCGTGTGCCCGTGGGGGGCCGGAGGAGGAACCGATGCCTGTTCCCGGATTATCGCAACGCTCCTAAAGGGGGAACTCGGAGTTCCTGTAAACGTCGTGAACCGGACCGGCGGCGGAGGCGCCGTCGGCCACGTTGCGATCGCAACGGGCGCTCCGGATGGATATACCATCGGAATGCCGACTGTCGAAATCACCATGATGCACTGGATGGGTCTGACCGAAGTAACCTATAAAGAAATGGTCCCCATCGCCATGGTCAATGACGACCCGGCCGGCATCAACGTCCGGACGGACAGCAAGTGGAAAACCTACAAGGAGCTGGAAGAATACATCCGGAAGCATCCCGGCGAATTGCGGGATTCCGGAACCGGACAGGGGGGAATTTGGCATCTGGCCCTGGCCGGCTGGCTCAAAAAGGCCGGAATGAGTCCGGATGCCGTCAAATGGATCCCCAGCAAAGGAGCAGCTCCTGCGCTTCAGGACCTGATGGCCGGGGGAATCGAGATGAGCACCTGCTCGCTTCCGGAAGCCGCCACCCTGATCGAAGCGGGAAAGGTTCGTCCCCTTGCGATTATGGCCGATAAGCGGGATCCCAAATTCCCGGACACACCGACCCTCAAGGAGCTCGGCATGGATTGGACCTGCGCGGCGTGGCGGGGGATTGCAGCGCCCAAGGGAACCCCTCCTGAAATCATCAACAAGCTCGAAAAGGCGGTGGCCAAAGTCCACAAGAGCAAGGAGTTTCTCGAGTTCATGAACAACCGGGGCTACGGCATCCGATGGATGGATGCCAAAGGATTCGGCCAATTCATGGAAAAAGCGGACAAGGAAAACGGCGAAGTCATGAAGGCGGCCGGAATCGTAAAATAACCGGAAGGAAAGCGGTCATGAGGGTGAGCAACACGGTCATCGGGCTGATGGTCATCGTCTTGGGCGCCTGGGTCATCTGGTATGCCCGCGGCTTTCCGAAACTCGAGCAGGGGTATCCGGGTCCTTCTCTATTTCCGACGGTCCTTGCCGTGTTGTTCATCCTTGCCGGAACCATCCTGATCGTTCAGGATTTGTACCATAAGAGACAGCTTTTCAAAATAGACGCAACCCTTCTCACCCGCCCGCAGCTTGTCAATATCGCGCTGGTACTTTCAGCAATCCTCTTCTATATTTTCGTATCCGATTTTCTCGGGTTCCAGATCACATCCTTTATCGTCCTGGCCGGCCTGACCAAGCGGCTACGCGTGTCTACCTTCCAGAGCCTTGCCATGGCCGGAGGGGTGACTTTTTTCATTTACGTTCTCTTTGCAAAGCTTATGCTGGTGCCCCTCCCCTGGGGGCTTTGGGGTTGGTAATCATGCTGGAAAACATCCAAACCGCTGTTTCGCTGATCTTCCAGCCGTACGTGCTGATGGTGATCTCGCTGTCTGCGGTTTACGGCCTTTTTGTGGGCGCCATTCCCGGCCTGACGGCAACGATGGCGGCCGCCCTATTGGTTCCGATCACCTTTTTCATGGACCCGGTCCCCGCTTTGGGGGCTATCGTCACCATGGAAGCCATGGCCATCTTTGCAGGAGATATCCCCGCAGCCCTGGTTCGGATCCCGGGCACCCCCTCGTCTGCGGCCTATGTGGAGGACTCGTATATCTTGGCCCAGAAGGGGAAAGCCGGTTACGTTCTGGGTGTGGACCTGGTTACATCGGCAATCGGCGGTCTGATCGGATCCGTCATCCTGATTCTGATGGCTCCCCGCCTTGCGGAAGTCGCCATGCAGTTCACCTGCTTCGAGTATTTCTGGCTGTCCTGCATCGGTCTGAGCTGCGCGGTCCTGGTCAGCAGGAAATCCCTGGTCAAAGGGATGCTCTCTTTGCTGATCGGATTGATGATGACCACCGTCGGCGTGGATATTACCGAGTTACCGGTCTTGTTCG
>QZKK01000097.1 GCA_003599475.1 Desulfobacteraceae bacterium | reverse complement strand
TGAATTTGTGTCTCAATTCCCCATTCCGCCGGAGCGGAAGGTCATCTATATCTCAAAGTTCTGCGGAGTTGCGGAAAAGAAGGTCTCAATTCCCCATTCCGCCGGAGCGGAAGGTCATCAGAGATCTCTTTCGAGCTTTCTCGAGTGGAGCCTCAATCACTTTTGTCTCAATTCCCCATTCCGCCGGAGCGGAAGGTCATCGCCCGGAATTGCAGAGCGGGAAAGGAAAAACTTCCGGGAGTCTCAATTCCCCATTCCGCCGGAGCGGAAGGTCATCCCTGTGGACATCGTTGCTGTAGGCGGAAGGTCGACTTATTGTCTCAATTCCCCATTCCGCCGGAGCGGAAGGTCATCAGGGTCGTGGTGATCGTAGGTGATGAGCCCTTCAGCAATGGTCTCAATTCCCCATTCCGCCGGAGCGGAAGGTCATCAAATCGTTTTTATTGGAAAATTTTTGCCGGCAGATTCCTTGCCGCTGCTTGGGTTAATTGTAATCGGCCGGATTTCAAAAGGTTGCAATTCTGCCCCATATTTCTGAAGATCTCCTGTTTTTACAGCCTCAGCCGCGAGGTTTTTCGACCGCAGACTTTCATATCATCTTGAAATCATTACATCCAGTGTAAAATTTCTTTTTGAAGATCGATTCCGGAATTCTCCCCAATGGGGGATCTTCAAAAAATCGACCCAACCGAATTCGCCGCATCCAATAACCTCTTTGCAGCATGATGATTTTGTTCATATTTTTAGTGAACAGCTCAACAAGCGCTGAGCCCCAAAGCGGCATTTTCTGAAGATCGGTTTCCAGAATGGCTGAAAAAGGGGATCTTCAAAAAAATTTTGAGCGCTCAAAGGTTCGTTCCAAACAACCAGCTATTTGTATAACCAATAGATAACGTTCAACATATTGCCATTTTGGCTGTGATTTCAAGATTTCTGAAGATCCCAAAGAATTCCAATTTGGAACTCAGGAACTCACGAAGGCTTCAAAAGATCTTTCCCCTCAACCTCTCTCAATTCCAACTCGGAGCGATCCGCTTTGCACTTTCCCTGATTTCCTGATTTCCAAATTCACCACCCCCTTACTGTTTTTCCAATTTGGAACTCAGGAACTCACGAAGGCTTTAAAAGATCTTTCCCCTCAACACTCTCCCCTTCTTTGCCCTCCCTCGATTTCCTGATTTCCAGATTCAAGTCCCAGGATGGCATTGTATTCTCGCCCGACGCGCTTGACTGTCAATGGCATGGTGGCGAAGTTTAGAAGCAATCCGACATCAGAGCCGACTGCCTTCATGTACGACCGCACGATCGCGAAGTGGATTTTCTCCAGCCCGGAGACGGCTTTCAATTCAACCACCACCGTTCCTCCTACCCACAAATCCAGACGATGCTCGCCGATCTGCTTTCCGCGATATGTCAATGGAATCGCCTTCTGTCTCTCGAACTGGATTCCCACCGCATCAAATTCTATGCAGAGTGCCTCTTCATAGATGGACTCCAGAAAACCGGGACCGAGATGTCGATGCACAGCGAGGGCCGCGCGAATAATCCGCCCGGTCAGATCCTTCTCTTTCAATCCATGTTCCATTTTCCTGATTTCCTGATTTCCTGATTCATGTCCTCTTTCTTGGTTTCTTTATTTGGAACTCAGGAACTCAGGAGGGGTTACCTGCCATCCTGCCTACCCATCCAAGAAATGTTCCGTCCGGTGAGATTTCTCTCCCTTCATGATTTCCTGATTTCCAAATTCACATCGATATTCCCCATATCCCATCGCCGGGAACTTCCCCACCTGCAAGATCTCCCCAGCCATGATCCAGGGGACCAGACATCCGGATACATTTTTGAATTCCACCGCACCGATCAGACCGTCATAAAGCTTGTAGCGGTCGAGGCTTCGGTTGTAGCGCCTGATTCCCAGCATTTCCAGGCCCCCGTCTGTTTTGTTCATGGTGACCTCCGCAACCGCCTGCCAGATCCGCTCATTCTGATCGTCCGGAAGCTCCAACGGACTTTCTCCGAAATGCCTTGCCAATTCCACAATCCGCTTGCGTAAAGCGCGGAAGAAAATTTCGAAGCTGAAAAGGTCCGGAGTGACTAGCGTCTTTTTCTTTCTGCCGGTTGCAGGATCCACCAATTTCCGAAAGATGCGCACAGGGGATAAAAAACGAACCGTCACAGTCCACATGCCGGGCGATGGCTTTTCGTTGATGGACAAACTTTGTATTTCGGGTTGTCGAAACACGCCTCCGGGTTCGTAAATGTGCCTCAGGCCGTTTCCGGTAACCTGCTCTGCCCTGACAAAGCCCACTTTGCCCCAAGGCAGCATATCCTGCAACCGAAAGCGGGAATCGGCTCTACCGACCATATCTCTTCCAGAGATCAACACCTGGAACCTTCCCAAATCATGCCTTTCCCAGTTGGACAGGGAGGCAACGGCATAGGGCAGGATGTTGATGGCCTTCCCGACTAAGGCCATATCGAAGGAAAAGCGCTCCCCTTTCTGAAATCCATTCCTTTCAATAGAGGCGCAGGAGACGGCAAGCGGCAAGACGGTGTCTTCGCCGGTTTCCGTCTTGTGTTCGGTAAGGAACACATAGGGGCAGGTCCCCGCGCAGATGCAGCCTTTGCACTCCTGATTCCGTGATCCGATGCAGCAAACATTCCGAAGCGACGTTTTAAAAAGGCTCCGCAACGTCGATCCCTTGAAAAAGGTTAACTGCAGATCGGATAAAGCCTCGAAGGTCAGGCGGAGACGGATGTATTCAATCATAGGCGCCGCATTGGTTACCACAGGAGATTCTATTTGGAACTCAGGAAATCAGGAAGGGGATCTGAATTCTCGTCCTACTCGCTTAATGAACGTTTTCCCTCGATCTCCTGGATGAGCTTTTCAATCTCCTGAATCAGTACATTTAAATTAGGCCGACAAAAACTCATTTCGGGCGCAGGAATCCGGTTGTGTTTAATATCGGGAGGGACATGTTTATGGTGAGGGTGCGTTGCTTTAACATTCGCTTCATCAGGATGGGGCTGTGAATCGTACCAATATAGCTTCTCCTCACCCCGCCAAATCTCATACCCATACCAATCTACCACTATGGGTAATCGGTCATAAATCAGTCGTTCCCGCACTACCAGCCGAACGTCCTGATTAAAGTGCAGCTCACCTGCAATCCGGGCCAAAGACGCACCGCGTCGAATAAAGACTAAGGTTGATCGCTGTATCGATGGAAACCGATCCTTAAGAGTATAGACAAACAGCTCGTAGTCTTCGGCAGTTCGGAAGGATGGGTCGCTCATCAAATTACCTGAATCAAGCCTCTGAGGCTTGGAGTGTTGCGCTGAAGGCGTTGGACTTCATTACGATACTCCGCCTGTCTTGTGAGCCAAGTGCGATAGACACTCGCCCATTCGCCAAAATCGAGCACCCAACGGTCATCCTCAGGTTCTTCGCCACTCATGTAAGCAGGATAAAAAATTTCGGAGCGAACGCCATATTTGCGCTCGAAGGCCAAAAGCTCCTCTTCGAGGGCATGAATGTCTGTTAAAATATCTCGAATTTTCAATTCACACCTCTGTTCATCCTATTTTTTAGGATTAACGTATCACACATACCAGGTAAAAGAAAATTTGCGACCCCATGGTGGTGTATCATTTGGATCAAGGACAGCAGGTTTCCAAGATTTCCAGATTCACATCCCTCTTCTTAGTTTTCTTAATTTGGAACTCAGGAAATCAGGAAAAGGCAACGGATCTTCGCTGAATTGCCATTGAACATCCTTTCGGCATCCGATGCAGCAGATGTTGCGAAGCGACGTTTTAAACAGGCTTCGCAACGTCGATCCCTTGAAAAAGGTCAACTGAAGATCGGATACAGCCTCGAAGGTCAGCCGGAGACGGACGTATTCAATCATAGGCGCCGCATTGGTTACCACAGGATATTCTATTTGGAGCTCAGGAAATCAGGCAGAGGATCTGACCCGGCCTGACCGGCTAAATAGTGATACATTTCAGGTCATCAAATGGGTGTAATCCGGGCCGCCCATAACTTTCTGAAAATTAACTGCACTTTTTTGATAGGAATCGAAAAACAATGTGATTTTTTTTGATTTTCCCGGTTCAGGGTGACCGGCAGGGCCGTATGAGCCGCTTACCTGGGCGCAGTTTGAGCGGTCCACATTCCCGTGGGGTATCCTGCTATCCTCCACCCTTTCAACCACCGCAAAACCTCTCGTTTCATTGTTTGCGTTCCTTTGTTGATTATATGGCGGATAGATAAAGACATAATCCGACTCCTCCTTCTTGGCGGGAAAATGGAGAATTTTCTTTAAAAAATTAAACGCCGTTGGATCGAACAGCTCTCCGGGGATTGTGCCTTCAAGCGATCGGCTTTTAAGGGGGGCAAATGGTTGCGTCGTTTCTCTGTATAAAAAATCCTGGGTTTCTATTCTAATGCTGCCGAATCCAAAAGCCTTCAATGCTCCCAGCTTGTGGCCCATATCGGGAGATAGGTCAAGGGCGAAAACCAGCAGCAGCAACAAAGATTCCGGCAAATCCGTGAAATAGATCCGCCCTTTCTGAATTTCAAGGTTTGCATCAAGGCTTTCCACTTCATATTCCCGTAATCCCGGCATCCAATTTCCCCATGCCCGGTAGTTTTCGTGGCAGGTGTGGGGATAATGGTGGAAATAGAATTTCCTTCCCCTCACCTTGTCCGCAAGAACTTCCCATACGCGATGACCTTCCTGCGTCTTTCTAACCCTGTACTCCCCGGGGGTAAAGTACCATGCCGTATTCGCCCTTGGATTCGGAGACCCCATCACTGCTTCTCCATCCAGGTCCCAGGCGTTTCGCGGAACAAATTTTGCAGTATCCGGAATAACCAGATCCTCAAACATCAGCCTCCCACCCCTTGCCCCTTGGTTTTCACCATCTCCTTCCTTTACATACCCGAATAAAAAGCGCGCGGCGTCTTCAATCACCCGACGGCCGAATCCAGGAGGAAGGGTCTTGTTACGTTCGAAAAGACATCTGCGCTTTCTTTGACCATGATAACTGTATTCAATTGTTTTTAGTCTGTCTTCAACCGGATCGTCAGGGGATGCCATTAAAAACCCGACATGCCTCCCTTCACACTTCCCGTAAGGCATGTTTTTTTCATTGCCCCGGGTGAGCGCTCCGAAATCACTTCCGGTGACCGCTTCGATAAAAGATGCGATCATTCCCCGGATCGATGACCCAGGAATCACTTTTTTCGCATAATTCTCATAGAAGCTTTTAACAGCAAAAAAATTGCCACTTCGACTCTTTGTCGTTTTTCCGGTAATGTGCACCGGTGTCAGGGTCTTCAGGGAATAGGTAAGGTAACCTTCGAGACGGCGATCCTGCAACACTTCCCCCGGTATGCCCCAAGGTCCTTGCAAGGGCAAAGGAACAAAATCGAATGGGTTCATGTAATGCGGCATAATCCACTCCTATATCGTGAATGGCTGATCGTTTTCAAAAATTGAGCTGCGTCCTCAAAGCTTCGACGTATTTTCCATCGGGAGCCAGGATGTGAGGCTGCCAGATTCGTGAAAGAACGTCGGCCGGAGCTGCGCCCGGACCTGCGGGCGGTTGCGGATCCCATTCCTTTTCATATCCCGGAAGGGCAAAGAGCATATATTGGGAATGATCAACTTCAAGCCTTCCCCGCCCAATGCTGGACAATCCCCCGAAGCGAAGCGTACCGGCGTTGATTTCCCGTTCCCACATCAGGACCAGGCCAAAATGATGAGGGCTTGGATTGACAAGCCTCACCACGGCATTGAGCCTCTCACCTGGAGAAAATTCCAGAAAATAGTGAAGACCTCCAACCCGGGCACCATGGGTGATGCGATCTACAGGGCCTCTCACCGAGATATGGCGGCACAGGTTTTCGGGTCCGAAACGACTGGAACGCGACCAGTCATTTCCCTGTACCCAAAGGCCATTGGCGCCGTTAGCCGTATGGGAAACATCCACTCTCATTCTCCCGGTGCGAGAAAGGCTTTCCTCTCCTCCTTCCTCTTTTTCGGCTGCAACCCCGAATATATCAGAAAGCAGCGTAAGGCCCGAATCGGAATCGAGGATCACTCTGAGATCCGGTGCGCCCTCCTTTTGGTCCGGTTCATTTAAAACGTTCCGAAGCTTTGGTTCTCTGACGAGGTGAATGAGAGACCATGATCGCAATGCCCCCCGAAAGCTTCCGGCCGGGATGCTGTAACAGGGACTTGCGATGCCATCTTGAAGCCGGACTTCGAAGCGGGCTTCGGAAATTTCAACAAACTCTGTTCTCGCTGTGGATGAAGGAACATTCCAATCATAAGACATTTGAACGTTTCTCGTTTTGTTGCCCCCACTCCCAGGATTGAAGGCGGACCTGGAACCGCTTTTGATACAGAGCGGCGTCTTTAACAGAAGATTCCATTTTGCCTGAAAAACCGCCTTCAAGCCGCTCCGGAAGATCGCTTCGGGTATCATGGCAAACCTCCTGTAACGGCTATAAGTGCCTGCCTGAAATCGACAATATGTTTCTCCATGTCGGCGGCCTCCAACTCCTTAAGGCTGAAATAGCCGGAGTGGGAATGGACTGCCGCATTTTTCACCCAATCTGCCAGATTGTCCTGGCAAAGATTGTAGATCTTCCGGATTTCATAATGAAACCTTCCGAATCCCCTCCCCGACATGGCCCCCACGGTCAATGGCCAAATTTCGGAGTTGAAGGCTTCCAGGCCGAAAAGCAGCAAACCCAGCTCCTCCTTGGACAGATTTTGCCCTGCGATATTGATCCTAAAGGCTACCCCGGGTGGGACAACCTCGTAATGATAAAGCTTTTCGTCCATGGCGGTATGGGTTGTCGGATCGATAGCAACCGATTGAGTCACATAGGTGAGCCGGGTAGCGTCCCAGAAGGGTGAAGCGCCGATGTTGACGATGCTGGGGTGAACATGAGGGCTTGTCGTGATGCACTCTCCGTCCCAGACCTCTATTTTTCCCTCGGCAAACGGTGTGCCGAAAAGCCTTTCCAGAATGCTTGCTTTCGATTTGACAAAGTCTATCTGAGCGCTTTGCCGCTGAAGGCCCCGATCTTTCTTTATAAGCTGCTCAAAATCGCGATCATCGGCCAGAAGGGCGGATACAGAGGGCAAGACGGTCTGGAAAGAAGAAAAGACATTCAGCAGATAGCTTCGAAGCGAGCCCTTCAGGCTAGCCCCCGGCAGAAGCGGTCTGCCTTGGTAATCGGAGGCGACGGCAGATATTTTTATCGGCTGCTTCGTTTTTTCGTTGACCAGGTTCGGCCGGGCTGTCTCATGGCCGCTTCCAAGATGGAAGGGGCTGATCGTGGTCAGAATTCCTTCCAGTCGATATCGGTTTAAGAACCCTTCTCCTTTTAGCAAGACTGAATCGGTCATGATTTCCTCCCGATAACATTTGTCCAGTGATGGGGTAGATTGGCGGCAATTTCACCGAAGCCATTTTCAGGGGTAAACGGACACTTTTGCCAGTCAAGTCCCCCTGACGGGGATCCGCCATATCGGTCCACGGCCCACGCAGGAGTCGGAAGTCCTTTCTTGAGCCATGCCGTCAGATGTTCAGCGGCCTTCTCATCTACTGCCTGGAGCACAAAAACACTCCCCGCGCCTGTCAGCAGAAACGGAAAATACTTTCCTCCGCTGCCGAACCGAAGTCCAAGATAACCCCCTACCAACTTCTGAGAGGCAAAGAACCGCGTCAGAGAACATGTGCCCGAGGAAACACCTTCCCAGAAGGCTCTGTACGCCTCAAACAGTGCATCCCGGTCGTTGCCCCGGAGCGTCACGGGGTCAAGGATCAGGGCATCACTCTGAAGCGTGATCACCATGGCTCCATCCCTGACTCTATCCGGGAATTCCACGGCAGGAACAAATACACCCACGGAAACCTCGACCGTTTCGACCCGGCTGTTGCGTTTACCGATCGTTTGAAGCCATCGGGTCAGAACAAAGGCCAATTCACCCTGAAGTTGTTTTGATTCTTTATCGTCGAGTCCTTCCGGAAGAAAAATATTGCTCAACCAGTATATCCCGCGTCCTTGATCATCCACCGGACATATATATTGAAAGGTATAAAGCATTTCTTCCATCGCTCGCCGGGTTAAGGGCTCAATGGCCGTGCGGGTTCGAGCGATGGTTTTGGGATTAGCCCAACCGAACTCTTCGTCGACATCCGAGGAATCCTTCCAGTCAATGGCAAAAGTCGGCGCCGATGGAATGCCATACTCATCCTTGGGCAGTGGTGGATTGTCGGCTAAGGCCACGTCGAAGACCCCTTTTCTATTTTTCACTTTAACGAGAGAAAGTGGATAAACGACCGGTCTTTTATCTCTGACCAGGGAGGGAAAGGCGTGGGTGATCCTGATTTTCTCGAAATGAGAGGCCAGGAGGGATAGCCCTTCCCGCTCCATCTCGGCGCAAGGGCCGATGGGGGCATCGATTCTTAAACAAAGCTGTCTGCGAATGCTTGCAGCCAGTGCCCCTTTGATGATGTTTCCGGAAAGGATTCTTTCACTTTCAAGATAATTGGCTTTTCTCCTGACACCGCCGATGATCAGGGGATCGAGGGGTTTTATCCTGAGCCCCAGGATTTCTGAAACTCCGGTTGAATCAACCGCGGAATATCTTGCCGGAACCGCATCGAACTCCTCGCACACCGCTTCCGCGAGCCTGCCGAATCCCACACCCTTTTCAGCGCCCAGGGCATGAATCCATCTCAATCCGATCAAAATCTTGGATTTAAGGTCCTGCGCTTCCTTCTCACATGGAGCCGCAAACAACGCTTCACCTTTCCAATCCGATATTTCTCCGCTCGCGTACGGGATTTCAGCGGTGATTAAGGCGCCCTCTTGAGCCGTTCCGGTAGCCTTTTCAATTTTAATGCGATGAAGCTTCGTACAGTCCCGAGCGTCACCGGAACATATGAAATCGCTGAAAACAATTGCGCCCGGATAAGCAAGGTAATCTCCATCGCCCGGTTTCTTCCCGAGAAGGGAATCGACATCCGCTGAAAATTCATGGCAATGATTGAGCTCCCCCCAGGCTTCCCGCAATTTCCCCTTGATGTGGGACCGGGGGATGCAGAATCGACCCCGCTGGTCGCGGTGAAAGCTGGCATCCACTCCCCAGCGGGTTGCCCCCGTGCCCTTACAGATGAAGGGTGAAAGGATTTTGAGATTGATCGCCATCCGGCAATTTAAAGCCACCTTACACCTCCTTTGCATAATCCCAGAGGTCGGCGATCATAAGCCACCGTCCAGGATTTCCACCCAGGATTCCATCCAATGCGGACTGTAAAACTGACTTCGCCGCTGCCGGGCAGTCCGAAATTCCCCTGTCTCGGATGGGGCCCACATCTTGCCCTTTTCTTACGGCTTCAATTATTTCGTATACTTTCCCATGGGGAAAATACGAGCGTAGGGACTCCATCAACTCTGCAATTCTTTTCAAATCCTGTCCTCTGATTAAAAAATCCGTGTGCGCTGCAGGGCGATAATAGTCGGGAAAGAAAGCTTTGATGTTTCCCTCGATCATGTCAAAGGATTCAAGGATGAGGTACTGGATGATATCTCCCTTTTCCCGAGTGTCTGGAATCCCAGAAATCGTCGATTTTGCAAGGTCTACCAAGTCGTGCGCCATTTTTCGGATCTGGAGGATCGGGGCATTATGATGGCAGAAGACCACACCTGCGGTATGGGTAAGTGGGATACCGGCGTCTTTTAATTCCGGGGGAGGATTAAATTCATAAAATATTCGAAGGACATGCCACGCTTTCCAGGCCGGGACCACCCATTCGATCTCATCACCGCCCCAGAGCAGGGTTTCCAGGCGCAGTTTGTTTTCCCCTGTTTTGGATACGGAATCGGTTTCCATAGATGTGATCAGGCGTTCTAGAAGCGGCGCTCTGAATTCTTCCTGTACAGCGCGGTCGAAATCTTTCAGAAAATTTTCGGATAGGCAAAAGGTGTCTCGAATGGAACCGAATTTGTTGCCGTCAATGTAAATGTAGGCTATTTTCCCGTTCAGGTTACCCTGGTCGGGGTCTTCGCTAAGATCTTCAAGATTGTCCGTAAAAGCCGGCAGGCTCTTCGGATTCCTTTTCAGAATTCGGGCATAAATGTTGTTTCTCAGCTTTTGCCCCATTTGTCGTCGAAACAGGACAGGCGGGGACAATTTCTTGACATCGCCCTCAGGGAATTTCACAGCTTCAGTCCCGGGCCTGACCCCATCCAGCGCACATGGTCCTTCCGATGCCTTCCATCCGCCTCTCCAGGGAATCGTCAACTCTTGGAATTGAGACCACCGGTTTGCGGCAAAGAGACTTTCGTGGATTTCCTTGAAACTCATGCTGCCGGCATCGATAGAATTCACCACAAAGGTGGCATGCCCTCCGGTTTTCTCCCACAGGAAGGCGCGAACCTCATTTTCCGCATCTCTTGGCGATGTTCCATTTTGAATAAGGAAAAGACCGGTGCTGGCTCCTGTAGAAAGCTTTTCCAGGAATTTAAGGGAATTTGCCAGTTCGTTGACCGCATCCAAGAGTAAAAAGCTCCCTCCCCTGATGGTACTGATATCACCTGTGTCGTATACCGAATTTCCCAAATTCACGGCCTCGACCCGAAGGTAATAATTTCCCATGACACCTCCTTTCTGATGCTTTCCTTTTTACAGGGAGTGCGAACCCGCCGTTGCATACCGGCGAAAACGGTCCACCACGCCAACAACGTCTAGGCAAGGACAAATACAATAAAACAGATAGTTATCAAATGGCTGCATGCTCAATCGTTTTGCATGCCAGACACCTTTTTATCTTTTAAATTTCTCCCAAGGGTTTCTGAAAAAGCGGAACAGGCAATAAACGATATGGTCAGGATCGGCGGAACGGGCCACGATAATAGCGAGCGATAACATCAAGACACCAACGAAAAGGATAACGCCAAAGAGAACATGCACCCCACCCCATCCTTCTGAGATAGCATCGAAATTCATCCCGAAAAATCCGGTAAGAATCGCCAGAAATCCAAAAATGCCTCCTACATACCCTACTCGGGTGTTGAATCGCCCGACATCCTCATTGTGCAACAACTCGGTCAGCTCATCGGCTCGTTCGATTTCCTCTTTTACCTGCTGATACATCGGTTCTATCTCGAAAGCATCGCGCATGAGTCGAAAAATTCCGATTCCCTGATCCTGATTGGTTACTTCGACAAACCAGTATCGGTTCATAAAATGCATGAACCGGCGGTGAAGTCTGCGTAGCCCTCCTTTGAATTTTTTCTTCTCAATATCATTGCTGGTACCTGGATCGGTGAACATCTTGGCGATGCCGGCAATTTCATCCGAAAACTGGATCAGCCGGGAACGAAAATATAGAATGAGCAGAAACATTTGATAGTACATGGATGCGAATGGACGGTGGAGGGAATTCCAATGTCCGAAATACAGATATGCAGACGAAAACCGTGAAAATCCTATTTTCGTTCCGAAGTGTTCCCACCCTCTGTAAGTATGACTTTCCATTTCCGATTCGATGAAAGGCGGATTGTATCTATAATTGGGAAAAAACTTGCGTGTACCAGGGTTGTCCACGTAAAGGAGCAGAGAAAAAAAGATGTCCCGATCCCGAGCTGAAATCTTTTTCAGCAGTTCCTCAGGAAATGCCAGATAGGTATGGATCAGCATTCGGTCGTCAATCACTGGATGCAGCCTCTGTGCCGTTTTCATCTCCGAAAGGCCTGGAAGAAGGACATCGATCAGAGGACACGGTGTCGGATAATACCTCTTCTGAGCGGAATCATACTGAAGAAATGTGCGGGAAAAATCGTATTGATCAAGATCTCGGAATGCTTCTGCGGGATTCCCCGACAGGTCCAGCACCTGGATGCGGCTCGGAAATTCCAGATTTCTCGCCTGCTCATCGAAATCGTCCTTTTCGAAATAGGAGGGGTATACGCGGCGGACCATGTTGTGGAACAGCAGCAAGTCTCCACCTCGACTGACCACGGACTGACGTGCACGGAACTCTTCGACTGCTTTTTCCTTCCCCTCTAAGCTTTCTCCCAACTCCGGGTCATTGCCGACTTCGATGGCAAGAATTCCGATATCGTAGGGAGGATAGACGAGAAGATTGATGCCATTGATGAATGCACTCAATTTTTTCCCCTCTATGGTTTCGACCTCCAAGATTCCTGGAATTTCTATTCCTTTGAAGCGATAAAACCGTACTCCTTCATTCTGGCTTTCATGCTCGGAACAAAGACCATATTTGTTCGGAAACAGGAAGGCCCGGACATAATCATGAAAATAGATGTACTCTGCATAATTCTGGCATAAAGCCCATGCGTTTACGCCTTGCTTGCCTTCCTTCAGCTCGGAAGGCCCAAGGGGCAAAGCAAAAGTTGATTCATGCCAATCTTTTTCGTCTGGTTTGAATTTCCAATCCTTGCCGGAATGTTCTAGATCCTTCGAGACGGCAAAGGGGAATAGAAAAAAGGTAGTAAATTTTTTGAAATTCTCCTGACAAAGGTTTCGCTTACAAGGTGCGCTGGTTTCGATGGTGAAAAGAGCGGCCGATACTTCCATGTCTCTTTCCAGCGGGATCGAATATCCGGCATAGCAAAATCCCTGCTGACCTCCGGACCAGAAATTCTCCGAAAGAGGATACAGAAGTCCGGAAACGAGTTCAAGGGCTTCTTCTCTTCCGGAAAAATCAATGTCGAAATGGGAATCCTTCTCGCGCAAAAGAAGAACGTTCTGGCGCCGCAGGTCCATCTTCCCTTGCTTGAATTTGCAGTACGCAGATTCGTCCGGAAGGTGAAAAAGGTCCTTGAAAAAGCTATTTCGTTCAAGCGATGTTCGATGAACAAATATGAAATCTTGGCCCTCGAAAAACTCCTTCAGCTTGGCTTTGGCGGCCAGGAATTCCTGTTTTTCCATCTCGAAGGCGCTTTGATCGTAACCCTGCGCCTCGAGGTCTTTTCGTCGAACAGATCGAACTGTAGAATATGAGACATCGGCATCTTCCATGAGTCCCCAGATGTATCTCCGATCATTTAGGGAAACAAGGCGCTCCCACTCGGTCAGTTCGTACCCGAAGCGCTCTGCAAACTGATCCAGGGAGCTTTTCGGCTTCGACCGATCAATTTCCCGATACCGGTGATGATCAAGCACAACCACTCGATGCCCATCATCTTCTAATTGCTTTTCTATTTCAGGTCCTGGCATTTCGACTATTAACACATTGGTTTTCAGGTTTAAAAAAGTCTCATGCGGTTCGCTATCTAGCCTTGCTCCCCATTTCTGCGAAGATACCCGAAGGTCTGCAATTCCTATTCGTCGCGCCACTTCCACTATAGTAAGGCTTTCCAGATCGTTTTCCGGTATGATGAGACTTACTTGTAAAGGATCAAAGGTATTCATCTTTTCCTCAACTTGGCTACTTCAGACCAATTCTCTAAAGCTTTAAACATCTTTGAACTGATTCTGGGCATGTGATGCCCATTCCTGCCGGGAATGCAATATCGATTCAATTTCTGAGTATCTAACCTGTAAACCGCTGTTTTTTATCGATCAAAATGAACAGCGATAAACAACGAAACGAGAGTACAATGGAACGGCCGGTTTACCGCTCGGAAGTTTCCGTCTTCGGTTTCCTGGAACTCTGCATCATGATGGGCTGAACGGATTGAGACAATGTTCTCCTTCGTTGAAAAAGCGAGAAGGAGAAGAAGGAACTGGCTTTTCCATAATTCAAACCGAATGGGCAGTCAAGAAAAAACTACCGCTTGAATTGGAGCAAACAGATCGGGTTGCGGCCGGTATCCGGCGAGAAATGCCCCTCTATTGCCGAAGAGCTGAAATTTTTGTTTGATGAAAATAAGCCCTACCCATTATCAAATCCAGGTCAAGATCTTCGAAATGGCAGGGTGCGTCTATTCTTACACAAAAGGTGATTATCTTATTTTCATTATCCGGGCGCAATCCGCCCGGTCGTCATTCCCAAGTATAAAGAAGTTCCCGTTTTTGTGATTCAAAATAATGTGGTTGCCTGAGACCCCCTTTATGGAGGTCTCATGATAACCCACCAACTCACTGGTGGTATCCATTTCTCGTTCCAGATCCACATCCCTTGGTTCAGGATAAAAGCTAAATCTCCTGCGAGGAAAATGCCTTGCAAATCGATATCGGCGGTATTAAAATGAAAGGAAAAGTTTTTTGAAAAATCCGGCTGACACATCCAGGCCGCCATCTCCGATCTGGTCTTTACCTGCCAGAAAAGAGGCACCATGGTTTACAGGAACAGGCATTTAGAAAAAAGGCTGCTCCACCTGAAGAGCTACTTCAAGGTGATTCTCATCACGGGAGCCCGCCAGGTGGGCAAAAGCACCTTGCTCGCGCATCTCCTTCCCGATGTAAAAATGATCGTCTTCGATCCGATTCAGGATATTTATGCTGCACGACAGGATCCCGACCTTTTCCTGGAAAATTTCCCGCCTCCCCTTATTCTCGATGAAATCCAGTATGTACCGGAGCTTTTGTCTGCATTGAAACGAAAAGTTGACCGGCTCGATGCGCCCGGCCAATATATCCTGACCGGCTCCCAGAATCTCAGCATGTTGCGTTCGGTCGCCGAAAGCATGGCCGGGCGCGTCGGTATTCTACCGCTTGATAGCATGACCGCCTACGAGCTGTCCGGATGGGGAGATCGAGATGGTTGGCTGCCGGCCTATCTTAATGACCCGGATTCGCTTGAGGGTCTGGCGAACGGAACAATCGCCCAACTGGGAAGCCTCGCGCGATTCCTGTGGCGCGGCACCCTGCCGGGGCTCCTGGACGCACCCGATGAGATCGTTTCCGACTATTTCAGATCCTACATTCAAACCTATGTCGAACGGGATATCAGGCGCATGGAAGACATCCGAGAGCTTGCCGCTTTCGACCGATTTCTGGGCCTGGCCGGAGCGCTGACTGCCCAGGAGGTAAATGCATCGCAGTTTGGACGAGACGTCGGAGTGACCCCTTCCACCGCCCGAAAGTGGCTCGATCTCCTGATCAATACGTATCAATGGATAGAGTTGTTCCCTTACCAGGGAAACACCGTAAAGCGCCTTAGCGGGAAGCGGAAGGGCTTCTTGCGGGATACCGGAATGGCCTGCTACCTTCAGCGTATCTCTTCGCCAGATGCGCTGGCGGTCAGCCCGATGCTGGGGCCGATGTTCGAAGCCTGGGTTGTCAACGAAGTCCTTCGCCAAGGCATCACTCTGGCCATGCCCCCTCAAGCTTACCACTGGCGCACAGGAGGCGGCGCTGAAGTGGACATGGTTCTGGAACGGAATGGGAAATTGTATCCCCTCGAAGTTAAATGCAAAAGCCATCTTACCGGACACGACGTCCGAGGCCTTCGGGCCTTTCGAGAAACCTACCCGAAAGAAAAAATCATGACAGCTCTTATGATCTATCCGGGAAGTGACTGTTACCGTGTGGACGAGCATACGGTTGCCTTGCCGTGGAACATGAAGCTGCGTGGAATATCTTGAATATTCCGTCACTTTGAGAGCATGGGCCATCAAGCCTGTTCCATTCTTTTCTTTCTTCCTGAGCTCCTGATTTCCAGATTCACCTCCCTCTTTCCTGATCCAATTTGGAACTCAGGAAACCAGGAAGACGGGGTAATTGTTCAGTAAGGGGTGTGACCGAATATCACAACGTCTCCTGTAACCGGAATCAGAATAAGTACCGATCGATCAGGCTCCCCTGAACACGTTGAAGTCGTGGTGAATCGATACGAACCAAATTGAAGATCTGCAAGAACTCGCCGCCGGAAAACGAATTTGGAACTCAGGAACTCAGGAATGAATCATTGAACTTCCGGTCTTTTCCTTTTCATGATTTCCTGATTTCCAAATTCACCCTCTTTTCCTGGTTTGAATTGGAGCAAACAGAGGGAGATGACCCGGCACCGGGAAAGAAACAAAGAATCTGCCATGGCTCGCAACTAGGGCTTATCGGCTTGAGCAGGGAAAAATATCTGGAGTTTTCAGAGAAGATTTAACCGGTATCGAGTCCGGCTGCGAAACCCCGCTGAGCTGCGAATAGAGGCCCCCCCGGGCAGAGAGTGTTTCGTGGCGTCCTTCTTCCACGATCCTTCCCTTGTCCATCACCAGGATGCGGTCGGCATCCCGCACGGTCGACAGGCGGTGGGCGATGATGACCGCCGTTCTTCCCTTGAGCAGAGGCTTGAGGGCGAGCTGGAGGATGTATTCGCTGTAAGAATCGAGATTGGCGGTGGCTTCATCCAGAAGGAGGACGGCCGGGTCGGCAAGGAGCGCACGGGCGAAGCTGATCAACTGGCGCTGCCCCATGCTCAGATTCTGTCCCCGCTCGAGAAGAATCGTATCGTACCCCGCTTCGAGCCTCATGATGAAATCATGCGCGCCGACAATCTGGGCGGCCGTAGCCATCTCGGCTTCGGTCGCATCCGGGCGGCCGTAGCGGATGTTTTCCCGGATCGTACCCGAGAAAAGCACCGGATCCTGGAGCACCAGCCCGAGACAGCGCCTGTATCCGTTCAGCGAGAGGTCCCGCAGGTCGTAGCCGTCGATTTTTATCGATCCCCGGGTGACATCGTAGAACCGGGCGATCAGGTTGATCACCGTGCTTTTCCCCGCGCCGGTCGGCCCCACCAGCGCCACGTTTTCTCCGGCGCGGATATGGAAATCGATTTCGTGCAGCACCTCGGTCCCTTTCTCATAGCCGAAAGAGACCCCCTCGAATCGAATGTCGCCTTTCAACCGGGGAGACGCAGCCCGCCGGTTTTCGACCACCTCCGGTCGGATGTCGAGAAGCTCGAAAATCCGCACCCCCGAGGCAAGCGCCCTCTGGAGCTGGGCATACTCCATGGAAAGCATCCGGATCGGTTCGAAGAAACGCTGGATATAGAGGGCAAAGGCCACAAGCGTACCCACCAGGAGCGACCCGTTTCGCACGCTTGTCCCTCCGTAGAGGATGATCAGTGCGGTTGCAAGCGCCATCAGCAGCTCGACAACCGGAACGATCGCGGCCGAAAGCCGGGCGGCCTCCAGGTTGGCGTCCAGGTTCGCCTGGTTGATCTCCTCGAAATGACGGGAGTTCAGGTCCTCGCGCGACAGGCTCTGGATGACCCGGACGCCGGAGATGTTTTCCTGGAGCGCAGAATTGACCGAAGCAATCTTTTGCCTGACCTTTACGAAACTCCTCCGAGCCCCCTCCTGCCAGCCCCGGATGAACAGAAAAAGCAGCGGCAGTACAAGGAGGGTGACCGCCGCGAGGCTGAGATCCATCGCGAACATGGCGGCTACGATGGCGATGAGACCGGCGATTTCGCCCGCCACCCAGAAGGCGCCGGAGTCGAGAAAATCGCCAAGCTGTCCGACGTCGTTCTGGACCCGCGACATGATTCGCCCGATGCTGTTGAGATCGAAGAAGCGGACCGACAGCCGCTGGATGTGGTCAAAAATCTCACAGCGCAGACTCAGGAGAACCCCCTGCCCCATGACCGATTCGGCCCGGATCTGTGCGGCATAGGATACCAGGTTGAGCAGCGCATTGGCGAGATAGAGCAGGAGGATCCAGTTAAGCCCGGCAAGGTTTCCGGATACGATGTGCCGGTTGATGGCCGAGCCGACCAGATAAGGGGTTGCGACGATCGTCAGCGTATAGACGAGAGTGGCTGCAATCGTCAGCGGGAGAGCCCTCTTGTAACCGGCGAAGTATTTGCCCAGCCGTGAGACGATCCGAAAATCGTGCGCTTTCCCGAAAACGGTCTCTTCGGATCGGGTCAGCCCCCCCGGTTTCCGCCCCGGTCCGGCGGAGCGGGAGATCAAGCGGCCGTCGGAAACACCCGGAGCATGCTCGGGTACGTATAAGCCGGACTCCTGCCGGCCCTCCTGGTATTGAAACTGAGCTCCGTAGAGCTTCCGGTAAGGCCCGTCGCGGGCGATCAGCTCCGCATGCGTTCCCCGCTCGACGATACGGCCTTTATCGAGCACCAGGATCAGGTCGGCCGCCCTGACCGAATGGAGCCGCTGGGCGATGACCAGAGCCGTCCGGCCCTTCAGCAATCGGATGAGCCCCTGCCGGATCCGGTATTCGGTCCTTGCATCCACGCTGGAGGTGGAATCGTCCAGAATGACGATCTTCGGGTCGAGCAGGAGCGTGCGGGCAATGGCAAGCCGCTGTTTTTGCCCACCGGACAGCGTGACCCCTCTTTCACCCACCCGGGTATCGTATCCTTCGGGCAGGCTCATGATGAACTCATGAAGCTGAGCCGCCACGGCGGCGGACTCGATTTCGGCAGGCGATGCGTCCGGGCGGCCGTAGCCGATGTTTTCCCGGATCGAGGCCGAAAAGAGGAACGTATCCTGATGGACGATTCCCACGTTGCGCCTCAGAGAGGAAAGCGTAAGATCCCTGACATCGATGCCGTCGATGAGGATGCGACCGGCGGTCACGTCGTAAAACCTCGGAATGAGGTTTGCGATCGTCGATTTTCCGCTGCCGCTGGCGCCTACGATCGCTGCAATTTGACCCGGCTTTAGCGAAAAGGAGACGTCGTTTAAAACTTCACCGCTTCCTTCGTAGCCGAAGGAGACGTTTTCGAACCGGATGGAGCCGGCTTCTTCGAGGTCGATCGCGTCGGGTTTTTCGGCAACCGGCGAAGTGGAATCGATGATGTCCAGCACACGCTGTCCGGACGACATCGCCCGGGAAAAGAGCACGGTCATCCAGCCCAGCAGCCGCACCGGCATCTGGAACATGACCAGGTAGATCAGAAACTGGGCCAGCTCCCCTTCGGTCAGAGAACCGGTGACGACTTGCCTTCCGCCGACCCAGAGGACACCTCCCATCGCCAGCAGAAGGGCAAAACTCATCACCGGGCTGTTGGAAGCGATCCGCTCGTTTGCCGCGATTTCCCAGTTGTAGATCGATTCGGCCTGGCGGCGGAACTTTCGGCTTTCGTAATCTTCCCTGCCGAAGGCACGCACGACCCTGGCACCGGTTAGGTTTTCCTGGACGATGCTGCCCAGATCGCCGATTCCCCCCTGAATTTTTGCCCATAATTGCTGGAGCTGCCTGTTTATGGAAATCGTCCGGAAGCAGATAAACGGAAGCACACTCAGCCCGATTACGGCAAGCCGCCATTCGATGAAGAAAAGCATACCGGCGATTGCAGCCATCAGAACGAGGAAATAGACCCCCCGGAGCATGGCGAATCCGACAAAGTTCCGGACCGCCTCGACGTCTTCCGTCGCCCGCGACATCAGTTGTCCCGTGTGGGAACGGTCGTGAAAAGCATAGCTTAACCGCTGCATGCGGTCATAGAGGATATTGCGCAGATCGTAGGCCACTTTCTGTGAGATCGACTCGCTCAGATAGATCTGAAGATAAGAAAGAAGGCTTTTCAGAAGCCCGGCTGCGGCGATGGTTGCGGCTGTGATCAAAAGAGCGCTCTGCCGGTCTGTGCTCAGCGCCTGATCGATCGCCCGTCCGGTCAGGCGGGGAATTGCGATCGCCATCGCAGCCCCCGCAAAAAGACAGAAATAGGAAGCCGCGACCTGCAGCCGGTATTTCAGAAAAAATGTGGTGATGCGCCGGAAAATTCTCATTGCCCGCCCCGCGCTCCGGGCCGCGCTGCGGGCTTACCGTCATTGTTGCAGGTCTTCACTTCCGTGGCTTCCTCCCCACCTTTCATCATCCGTGCGTGCACGGTCTCGATCCGTCCCGATCCCTCATGGCTTTGTAAAAAGTCGATCCGGTATTCCAATCCTTTACGACTGCCGGGCGGCATCGCTCAAAGCGGAAACTTCTACTTGACCGCCAATTTTCCAGTTTACATCCAAAAAAGGTTGTTTTCCAGAGGCACCCAAAATCCGGGTTGATCCTGGATCCGATCCTTTAAAGGATCCAATTGGTTTGTCTCGCATTGACAACCAGCCTCGATTCGTATACAATTTTTGAAAAATTTATACGTTTCGTAGATTTGGCTCATGAGAAAAACCGGTGCCGATAGCAGTGCATTGATTCTGCTGGCCAAATGCAATTTGCTGGACTGCTTTTCGGCTCTCGCCACACTGATTATTCCACCGTCAGTTTTTGATGAAACCGCCTCAGAAGACCTTGCAGCACGATACCCGGATGCCGTCATCATCGCAGATCTTGTCTATAGGGGAAACATTCGGGTAGAAGCAGTCGAAATCGAGAAGCCTGATATGCCGCTGACTCTGAATCGAGGAGAAAGTGACGCCTGACTTCCGGAGCCTGTCTAGATAGGCAGAGGAAGCAACAGGAGCTGACGGCCGGGAGAGGAGTGAAATGCTTGAGAAAGGAGTCAGACATGAAAGCACCGGAATTACCGCCTTACGATTACCAGCCGAAACCCTACAAGGGGCCCTCCTACGAGGAAGTCCTGAAACTGAAGAACCGCTACGTGACGCCGACATCGGTTCCCAATTACAAGACGCCCCTGATGATCGTCGAGGGCTCCATGCAGTACCTTTTCGACCATACGGGCCGGCGCTATCTGGACGTCATCGGCGGGATCGTATCGGTCAGCGTCGGTCACTGCCACCCCCATCTGGTGCAGAAGGTCATGGAGCAGACGGAGCGGCTCCAGCACATCACCTCGATTTATCTCCATCCGAACATTGCGCAGTACGCCGAAATGCTGGCCTCGAAACTGCCAGGCGACCTGAGCGTCTGCTACTTCGTCAACTCGGGGTCGGAGGCCAACGACCTTGCGCTCCTGATTGCCCGGCTCTACACGGGAAACTACGATGTGGTGGCTTTGCGAAACGCCTATCACGGCGGCAGCGCCTCGACGATGCAGCTTACGGCACACAGCACCTGGAAGTACAACTATCCCCACAGCTTCGGCGTTCATCATGCCATAAACCCGGACCCCTACCGGGGGCCTTGGGGATATGACGATCCGGATGCCGGGGCGAAATACGCCGCCGAGATCAAGAACCTGCAGAGAAAGGCATACCTGCGTTTCTACCTTCGCCCGAAGATAATCTTCGGGCTC
>QZKK01000057.1 GCA_003599475.1 Desulfobacteraceae bacterium | reverse complement strand
TCTGATCCAGCCCGCGGGAAGCGCTCTCGGCGCCGGCATGCAGCGCAATGCCACCTTTTCGGCAGACTTCGACAACATCCCTATTTCCGCAGCTCTGTCCGAGCTTTCCCGAATGAGCCGGATCCGGATCGTTACCAGCACTCCGGCCGAGGGCAGGATCAAGAAGTCTTTCCGTAACGAATCGATCGATGGAATCATACGGGAGCTTCTCAATGGGTTCAATTACGCTTCGCTCTGGTCCGTAAAAGAAGACGGGGTGGAATCGATCACAATCTGGGTGTTTGAAAAAAGCATCGGTCCGGCACCTGACCGGAACCTGCCGCCTATCGAGCCGAACCCGCCGTCTTCAACGATCCCCCCTCCCCCCATCGGTCTGCCGCAGATTCCCGGAACGCCGATTCGGCCGCGGGCCGATGAGAGTTCTGCGCGAGATGCCGACACAACAAGCGACAGAGAACCGGATTCTTCGGAGGGAGAAGGAAATATGCCGGAAAAAGAGATTTCAGAAGCTGAACGGGAAGGGGGAAAGGACTCGGACAAAGAGACCGCAAGGGGCAAAGCTCCTCAGAAGGAGGGGAAACCTGCCGCAGAAAAGGGCGAATCCTCCGATCCGGAACCGTCCGGAGATCGTACCTATCGAATGAAATTTTTAAAATAACGAGAGAAAGGAAGCTTCCCTGCAACAGATATTTCATCATTTTACGGAAAAATTTCGGTTTGACATGAAAAGATCTCGCGATCACGAGGTTTTAGGATTTCCAGGACAAATACCGATCCTGAAGCCGCGGTCACGGCCGAGTGTAATTCGCATCCTCCAGTGGATGCTGTTGCTGCTCATGTTCGGGGACGGCCCGCATTTCTGGACACCCGCCGCCGACGGATCTCCCGGAAAAGGGACCGAGGCATCCCTTCAAATCCAATTCCAACATGGAATGATTTTTCTTTCGGCCGTCGAGAGCCCTCTGAGCCAGATCCTCAAAGGCATCGAGGCGGAATTCAACATCCAGGCCGTAGGCCTCGAAGATCGGGGGGCCGAATTGATCACGTACACGACCCGGGCTCCAAACCTGCAGGAGGTAATGAAAGGGTTGATGCGGCACCTCAGAGTCAAAAACTATGCTCTGGTGTATGATACGGAGCGATTGAGCCGTATCTCCGTATTTCCGGAAGCCTCCAAAACGAGCACTCCGGTCATCACGGATTCCTTTTCCGCCTCCTCGGAGCCTAAACCGACGGAACCGGCCGGTGCGGCGGAAGTTCAAAGTATTGTTGACGCTTCTCAGGCCCAACAGATGGATCTTCGGAAAGGCGACATCATCCTCGAATATGGCGGGGTCAAAATCAATCGGGCCGCCGATCTCGTGATGGAATCGAGGAAGAAAACGCCCGAAGAAGAAGTCGAGATCGTGGTGCTGCGAGAGGGCGAACCGGTACGGTTGTCCGCCAGGGGCGGGTTTATCGGTGTGCGGATAAAAACCGTCAACATGCCGGTTGAAAACGCAGAGACCCAGGGACGATGAAATGTATCAACGCTTTTTCGGGTTCAAAGATAAACCCTTTCAACTGGTTCCGAACCCTGCGTACCTTTTCCTGAGCAGGCTCCATGAAGAGGCATTCGCCCATCTATCCTATGCGGTTTCAAACGGCGACGGATTTGTGCGGATTACAGGAGAGGTTGGAACGGGGAAAACCACGCTCTGCCGGGCTTTTCTCGAAAACCTGAATGAAAATACCGCTGCGGCCTACATTTTCAATCCCAAACTCGACGCGTTTCAGCTTCTCAAAACCGTCAATCAGGAATTCGGGATTCCTGCCGATGCCGGAAGCATCAAGGACCTGATCGATGCGCTGAACGGCTTTCTCATCGCTGAGAAGGCAAAAGGCAGGCACGTCGTTCTTCTCATCGATGAAGCCCAGAACCTGTCGATCGAAGTATTGGAACAGATCAGACTCTTGTCGAACCTGGAAACGACCCGTTCGAAACTGCTCCAAATCATTCTGGTAGGTCAGCCCGAATTGCAGGCGATGCTCGACTCCCCCGAGCTCAGGCAGCTTGGTCAGCGCATCACACTCTCGTGTTCACTTTCCCCCCTGACACTGGCCGAAACCGGCGACTATATCCGGCATCGACTGCAAATTGCGTCCCGCAAACCCGGCATCCGATTTCCTCCGGGCGCCGTGAGGGCGATATTCCGATACTCCAGTGGAATCCCCAGGCTCATCAACATCGCCTGCGACCGAACCCTGCTGACCGCCTATGGAATGAACCGGAACCAGATAACCGGAAAGATCGCCCGGTCGGCGATTCGGGAGCTGGCAGGCATCCAGCGGCCCCGAGGAGCCGGAAGCCTTTTAATCGGAAATCGCGGCATTTTCGTTTTTCCCATACTATGCCTGGTCCTGCTTGCTGTTCTCCTGCATCCACCCGATATCCCAATCCTCCTTGATCGGCAATCCGCATCCATCCGGGAGAAAACCGTTTCTCCCCTTCTTTCCGCCCATGCGGAACGGACACCTCCCGGCTTGAAAATCAAGGCGGAAACCGTGCCGCCCGCAGCTCCGGAAGATGGGAACCCGCATCCCCGGACCGTTGCGCTGTTTGAACAAGCGGAGGCCACGCCGCCGGAACCTGAAAAAGCGGAGTCCACGCCGCCGGAACCTGAAAAAGCGGAGTCTACGCCGAAGGAAGAGGCGGCACCGCAAATCGAGGATCTGGGTAAATGGCTGGCCGGGATATCGGGGGGCTTGAGTCGAACGGATGCGGTAAAGGCTGTCCTGAAGCTCTGGAAAGAGGATGCGAACATCAGCCCCCATCTGCCTGCCGTAGAAGACAACCAGAGGTTTTTTCGTATGATTCTGCAGCATAGCGGATTTTCCTGCCAAAACGTATCCGGTGATCTGGACCTGATTCGGAAACTCGACCTTCCGGCAGTGATCGAGCTGCTTGTCCCGGATGGTCGATCGAAAGCCTATATGACGGTATGCAGACTGCAAGGGGATCGAATCACGTTGAACGCTGCAGGTGCCGGCCCGATCGTAACGAGCATCGAGGAGGTCAAGACCTTCTGGTCAGGAGTCGCCTTTGTGCCCTGGAAGAACTTCCTCTCCTGTACAGGAGAAATTCCCGTCCGCGCCCCGAAGGAGTCTGTGATCACCCTCAAGATGATGCTCAAAGACATGGGGTTTTCCGAAATCAGGATAGACTCCCTTTACGACGGAGACACTCGGGGGGCGGTCAAAAGGATCCAAAACAAGCACGGCCTCAAAGCGGACGGTCTGGTGGGTCCCCTCACCAAGATCATACTTTACAATGAAAGCGGATCTTTTGCGATTCCACACATCCTGGCCGAGGGAAGTAACGGTTCGGCCTCAAAGGCACCGAGGCAATGAGGTTATTCAATTTTTTAATAAAGATCGATACTTCGCATTCCTTCTTTGTGCCCTCGTGTCTTGGTGGCTGAACGGTTAGATGAAAGGACGGTTGTGAGCGCGATTTTAAATGCACTGAAAAAACTCGAAGACGAATCGGGCACGCTGCGGCCATGGTCGATGCGAATCCGGACCGCAAATACAGCAAGACGATGGAAGGGCGTCTTCCTTCTCATGGCGATCCTGCCGGTGCTTGGGGGGTTGACGCTTGCCGGTTACTTCTACTACAGAATTCCTCTGCTCCTCATTTATCGCCTGAATCCGGTTGCAGACTCCGTCAAGGTCACAGGCCAAAACTATTTGCCGCCTGGCCCCCCGAAGCCGCAACCGGTTCAATCGATTCGAGAAGAAGGCTCACCTGCAATTCCACCTGTAATCGCAGCCCCTGTCCGGAAGGCTGCCGCCGCCCCGGAAGTTAAATCGGCACAGAAGATCGTTCCGAAACCTCCTTCCGCGCAGCCTGCCCCGGCCGAAAGTGCGGATCTCCAGGAAGCGGAGACGACTTCGAAATCGGCTCCCCCGACCGATCCGCTGAATCCGGCTGTACGAGTGAGTCCCGATGAGCAGCTCCTGCCGGTATTCAACGATCCGGCAGTCGCCCTGCAGGCAATCGCATGGTCCAGGGATCCCGGTCAGCGGATGGCGGTCGTAAACGGTCTGATTCTCCGGGAAGGCGATTCGGTTGAGGGGGTGGCCATCACCGAGATTCGGGAAGACCAGGTCATCATTCGTAAGGGGGAGCAGACGATGAAGCTGGTGTTCCAAGGCAGATGAGGGGGAGGCTAAGTCCATCGGCCCATAAATCCGGTGACGAATTTACTTGCTCAGGACTTAGTGCCGAGCAAGCAATTATATCTACCCAGTGCCTGATAATACGTTACAATAATTGCGCGTCGAAGCACTAAGCCCAAAGGGGCATGGTTATGGAAAATTCGAAATCCGAATATCGAAATACGAAACAAATTCCTCTGCCTTGGTCAAGCGGGCGGGGATTTCTATGCTGCTTTAAGCGGTACGGATTTTTGCTCCTTCTACTCTTTCCGGTGCTTCTCCTCTCTCCGTCTCCTGCATGGCCGGGTCCGGCGCCCCCTCCGTCCGTAAGGATCGATGGAGACCGGATCTGGATACGCGCGGAACGGGTGCCTCTGCAGAGCCTTCTTCGAAAAGTTGCCGGATACGGTGTTCGGGTGCGAATCGATCCCAACCTCAACCCCGAAATCACGGCCGATATCGAAAACCGGGAGATTCGTTCCGGCATCTCCCTGATTCTCAAATCCGTAAACCATGTGCTGATCTGGGAATCGATACCGCAACGTTCGGATCCGATCCCCCGGTTGGCCGAAATCCAGGTGTTCGAACCGGGTAAAAAATTCCGGATGATCGACCTGACCGGAAATGATGCATTTGAAATTCTCAAGGACCCCGCAGAAGGATTCTTTTATGTAAAGGATGAGATTCTGATCCGGCTGAAACCGGATGCCGATCTTTCCGAGCTGATTCGCTGGCTGGAAAAGATCGGCGGAACCGTGCTGGGGAGAAACCCCGCATCCGCGGTTTACCGGATCGGCTTGCCCGAAAATTCGGATCTATCCGCCGTTCGAAAGCGTATCGTCTCCCTGCCGGGGGTTTCAGAAGCCGAACCGAACTACGCCTACCCGCTGCTTTCTCCGAGCCCGGTCCTGGATGCGGCCGACGCGGCAAAAGACGCATCAAAACCGGAACTCGAGGAGGATCTACCGGCCATTGCCATCTTCGATTCGGGCATTTCTTCGGAGGCAGGCCTCGAGGATCTTATCGTAGGATCTTTGAATGCGGTCGATCCGGGCGACTCTGCAGCCGACTCCCTGGGGCACGGCACCCAGATGGCTTACATCGCCTGCGGCAGGATCAAACCCAAAGGCGTCGACAAGGATGCCGGCGGCAGAATTCCGATTCTTCCCGTAAAGATCTTCGATAAGAACGGATACACCTCAAACTTCAGCGTCCTTGAAGGCGTGGCGTATGCGATCGAAAACGGGGCGGCCGTCATCAGCCTGAGCTGGGGGGCCGAAACGAAAAGCCGTTTTCTCGAGGAAACCCTGAAAGCGGCCGACGAGAAGGGGCTGATCGCAGTCGCTTCCGCCGGAAACCGGCCCACCGGAAAACCGGTTTATCCGGCCGCCTACCCGACCGTGATCGGAGTGGGGGCGCTTACTCCGGATGGGAAGGTGTGGGAAAACTCAAATTACGGCGATTTCGTAACCCTCTACGCCCCCGGTTTCGGCGACTTTCCGGTGGGGTACAAGGGGGACCCCGGAAGCTATGCGGGCACTTCCATCTCGGCTGCCTTTGCGGCAAACATCATCGCCGATTATCTCTCCAAACACCCCGGGGCCGAAAAGAAAGAGGTCCTGGAGATGATCCGGGAGCGCTCGAAAAAGCCCTCCGATAACTTCCATTCCCACAAGTGACGCGGTCCCTCGATGAACCAAGGATAAGAGGAGAAAAGGGGTGCGAATTTTGGCCTCAGACTTTGAGCTTTTCGCTTCCAACTTACAGCTCATTCCACGGATGAAAGGCTCAAAAACGTTTGCAGATTCCTGGACCCGGCACAGGGACGCAGATAACGACGAATGCTCGGGCTCTGTCATTTAGAACTTGACAACGCAAAATACTATATAGTTATATAGTTAGTGTCCATCCATTAAATTCCCTCTCTTGGTGGGAGGGGCTAGGACACTAGTTAGGCCGGTATGCCGACAGCCTGGAAAACTCCAATAGGCTCTCCAAACACGAGGGTGGCCCTATGGCAGAGAAGGTAAAGGATCTGGTGCTGGGGATCGGGCTTCTGCTCGTCGGGCTGATCGCGCTGATTACGATCCGAACCGCCGAAGAGGGCACCCGCATAGACAGTGCGGCGAGCCTGACCTATGCGACGATGCCGACGATTTATGCGTGGCTGCTGATCCTGCTGGTTGCCATTTTTGTTTTTAAAACAATCCTTGCGCTGCGGGCGGATCGATCGAGGGTGCGGCCGGATGAAGAGGCCGGTCCTCAAAAAGCGAAGCCGGATGGAACGGTATCCCGAAAGACGGTTTTTGTTCGGACATGGGCAACGCTGAGCATCCTTCTCTGTTATGTGCTGGCGCTGGAGTATGTCCACTTTTTCATTCTGACCGTTCTTTTCTTGGCGGGATTGTTCCTTTTATACGGGCAGCGGTCCATCAGGCACATCGCCGCAGTATCGGTCGCCGGCGGCGTGCTGTTTTATTTCCTTTTTATCTATATCCTCAATCTGCCGATCTGATCGGAGATTTGGTCGGAGATCTGGCCGGATGACAACCGCAGGGGCTGCACCAGGAGCTGCATCATGATCGAGGGGCTAATCGGCGGGTTCGGAAGCGTCATCGAGCCGTTCAATCTGTTCCTCCTCTTTATCGGAACCGGCCTGGGAATCCTGGTCGGCGCCCTGCCGGGGTTGAGCTCGCCGATGGCCATCATCGTCCTGCTTCCGCTCACCTATTCGATGGACACGCTGGCCGCCCTGTTGATGATCATCGGGGTGTATGTGGGGAGCAAGCTCGGAGGGTCCTTTCCGGCGATTCTGCTGCGCACCCCCGGTACACCGGCCGGGGCCTGCACCGCGCTGGACGGATATCCCATGGCGCAGCGCGGTCAGGCCGGTCTTGCGCTCGGGTATGCGACCATGGGATCGACCTTCGGCGGCATATTCGGTTGGTTCCTTGCGGTCACCTGCGTGCCGCTTTTGTCTTCGATTGCGGTGAAATCGAGCAACGCCGATATCGCCTTAATCGGGATACTCGGCCTGGTCATGGTCTCTGCGTTTGTCCGCGGGTCGACGCTGCGCGGGCTGATCGGAGTGGTGCTGGGGCTTCTGATCGCGACCGTCGGGCTTGACCCCATCCAGACCACCCCCCGGTTCACATTCGGCTCCTATAATCTCATGTCCGGGGTTCCCTTCGCCGCCGCGCTGGTCGGTTTCTTCGGAATCGCGGTCGTGATGAGCGATATCAAAATGATCGGCCGGTCCACCCGGCTGGCCGCATCCGACTTTTCCCAGTCGCTTCCGAAATGGAAGGATCTGGCCGCGCGATGGCAGTGCATCGTAATCGGCGCGCTCTACGGTACCGGCATCGGGGCCATTCCGGGTATCGGTGCGGAGGTTTCCCCCTGGATCTCCTATGCGACGGTCAAGAACAAATCGAAAACACCGGAGGCCTTCGGTACCGGAATCGCCGAAGGAGTCCTGACCCCTGAAGCCACAAACAATGCAAATTGCGGCGGCACGATGATCCCCATGCTCTCTCTGGGCATACCGGGAGACGGTTCTACCGCCATCATGCTGGGTGCGATGATCCTGCACGGGCTGGAACCGGGTGTCATGCTCATGAAAAACAGCAGCGACATCGTTTACGGGATCCTGGCGGGGCTGTTGGTTTCAACCCTTTTCATGTTCCTCATTTCGTGGCAGGCGATCAAATACTTCGTTCTGATCCTCCGGTACGACCGCTCCTGGCTGTTTCCGTTCATCCTGGTATTTGCCACACTCGGTGCGTACCTGACCATGAATACGACCTTTCCGGTTTTTATCGCGATCATTTTCGGAATCGTCGGCTACATCTTCGAATCCCGCAAGTTTCCCGTGGTCACCGTGGTCCTCGGCATCATCCTGGGCCCTATCGTCGAGCAGAACTTCCGGCTGGCGCTTGCGCTTTCCAAAAACGACTGGGCCACTTTCGTCGCAACCTGGCCGCGGGTCGTCATGATCGCTGCCATCCTCTTTCTTCTGGCATGGGAAATCCATAAGGAAATCAGTGCAAAACCCGGAAGAGCGATTGCATCCCCCACATCCCCCCAAAAAGGAGAATCGAAATGAAAAAAAATCGTCGTTTCTTTTCAGCGCTTTTTTCTCTCTGCCTCGGCCTGATTCTACTGACGGCTCCCGCCCATGCGGATGAATATCCCGCAAAAACGATCCATATGGTGATCCCGTGGGCCGCCGGAGGGGGTACGGACTCGATCGGCCGCGGAATTGCAGAGGCCATGAAACCGGTCGTCAAAGAAGCCGTGGTCGTGGATAATATCTCGGGTGCCGGAGGGGTGACCGGCACGGTAAAAGTGGCAAACAGCAAACCGGACGGCTATACCCTGCTGATGAACGGCACAACCGACATGACCGCCGTCCTTACCTTTACCAAGGTCCCCTTTACTCTGGACGATCTTGCCTATATCGGAGGCTTTTTCACCAGCCCCACCTGGATTTTGTCCCACAAGGACCGGGGCTACAAAGACATGCAGGGCTTTCTTGCCAAAGCCAAAGCCGATCCGGGCAATCTGACGGTCGGAACCGCGGGGCCTGCCGGTGCGCAGATGATCATGGCCGCTGCCATCAAGGGGATTACCGGAATCGATTTCAGAATCATCCCCTATTCCGGGGGTGCGGACCTGGTCAAGGCGCTGATCGGAAACCAGGTCGATGCAGGAATCATCCATGCCCCCGTGATGCTGGCCGAGGTGAAAGGGGGTCTGATCGAGGTGCTTGGAAGCGGCATGCCCCTGGATAAAATCAACTATGAGCCGCTCCGCAACACAAAGACGTTGAAGGATATCGGCATCCCCGTCGAAATCGGCATCACCCGGGGGATCTTCGTGCCCAAGGAGACACCGAAAGAGGTCAGAGACAGGCTTTCGGCGATCGTCGAAAAAGCGGCTAAGAGCGAAGCCTTCAAAAATTTTTGTGAAAAATTCGGTTTCGCCCCGGTCTGGATTCCGGGTCCTGACTTTGAAAAACAGATCCGGGCGGAGCTTGCCCTTTTCCATGAAACCAAGGCCAAATACATCGACAAATAATCAGGAGATCAAAGAGCGATGGAGGATATCCGATTGAACCCGATTTTGGACCCCCGCGGCAGACAGGAGCGCCCCATGATTCAGCTGGCCCCACGGGCGAGCATGGACGATCTGCGCAGAGGGCCTGTCCTTTTCTTCGACAATACCAAACTGGGATTCTGCAACTATATCCAGGTGTATCATCGGATCAAAGAAAAGTTTGCGGAAGAAGGAATCGTCCATACGGTCGACCACCTGGAAACGGTCCGGGGAAAGACAAACCAGGATCTGAAGGACTTCGCCCGGAGGCTTGCCTCGGACTATAAACCGGTTGCGGCTCTACTGGCCCTGGGGGATATGGGCACAAGCCCGGCGACGGCCATCATGACGATTGCCATGGAAGAGCTCGGTATCCCAAGCCTCTACATCACGGCACCGCCCGGGACCGATCTGGTGAAAGCCGTTGCCTTCTATCGTGCGGGGCATCTGTGCATCTGCTCGATCGATATGTACCAGGGGAGCACCAAAGAAGAAATCTCGCAAAAAGTAGACGAGCAGATGAAAGGCATCTACGAGGCGCTCACCCTTCCTGCCGACAGAATCGGAACGCGGGCGGCTCTCGATTACAGGCTGGATGCGGTTGTTCCGGCGGAAAGCGGGCTTCTGGATACAGCCGGCAGAATCGATTTCAAAAAGGTCGATTTCTCGGAACCGGCCGCCGGGCTGGAGGAGATTGTCGATCTTTTCAACGATCTTCACCTTGGAGACGGTCTGCCGGTCATCCCGCCGACCCCGAAGCGTCTGGAGAAAATGATGTCCTACTGTCCGTTCGACCCGCAGATGCCGATTGCCGAAGGTATCGGGCCGAGCGGAAAGGATATCACCGTCAAAGACATCGCCGTCTGTGCCGTGATGGCAGGCTGCAAACCGCAGGCGATGCCGATCCTGATTACCGCATTCAAGGCCATGTCCAATAAAAAATACAACTTCCTGCAATCGGTCACCACTTCTCACCCGGGCGGCAACCTGGTGCTCGTCAGCGGGCCTTTGGCCAGAGAAGTCGGGCTCCACGGCAGGGCCGGCTGCATCGGGCCGGGATTTCCCGCCAACATGACCATCGGACGTGCGACAAACCTGGTGCTGATCAATACCTGCCGGTCCGTTCCGGGGCATGCGGATCTTGCCTGCATCTCCTCCCAGGCCGAAATCACCTACTGCTTCTGCGAGGACCCGGAGCTGACCCCCTGGCAGACGGTCAATTCCGAGCGGTACGACGATGAGACAACGACCGTTTACGTGCTGAAGGCGGAGCCGCCCCACGACATCATCGACTTTCTGAGCATGACGGCGGAGGATCTGCTCGACGGCATCGTCGATTCCAGCACGACTTTGGGTTCAAACAACTCGTTTATGCCGGGACCTCTCGTCGTGGTCGTCACCCGGGACCACGCGTGGCTGCTTGCGCGGGACGGCTGGGACAAGGATAAAATCCGCCAACATATCCACACCTACGCCTTTCACCCGGTACCCATGGTCAGAAACAGAGGGCTTGTGCCGGTTCGCCCGGCCTCGTTTGCGAAACGCCACCCGATGCCGGTCACCAGAGAACCGAAGGATATCGAGATCGTCGTAGCCGGTGGAAGGGGAGGCCATTCATCGGTGATCTTGCCCTGGGCGCTGCACAGCGAGGCGATCCTAGAGCCTGTGGTTTTGCCCGGCGGAAAGGCCGCAAAGGGGATCGAAGAATTCAAGGTCTGATCCTGGCCCCAAACGGCACCCTCAGCCAAGGAGGAAGGTTGAATGAGTCAATCGGGGATCGTTGAGTTCTCGACGATCCTCAACTTCCTGCGGGTGGGAGGGATGAACCACTCCTGATAGTACAGGTGTACGGTGCGCCCCGCACTAGCCACGGCATCCAGATGGATCCCGGTGGTTCCCCGCTTGACCCCGATTTCGCTGCAGATGTCGGCCGGAAACCGGACCATCAGCAGATCCTGGGAAACAACGGTGATGGGCAAATTGAAGTTTTGCTTCAATACCATTTTCAGGTTGGCGCTTTCCAGTTCCGATGCCGGCTTGTCGAGAATGCTTCCGAATCTATCGGCGTTTATGTAGATCCTGCTGAATACGTTGAACTCATGATTGATGCTGATGCGCCTGTCGATCCGGATGATGTTATCCCCCTTCTGGTCCAGAAACGGCGACCATGGCCCATATTCCGTGATTTTCGCCTTATAGAGCACCTTCGGGAAGATCGGCAGGAAATCGGTGCCGCTGTCGTCCAGAAAACGGCAATGCCACGGCAGCGCCATGGATTTTCGCGGGCGGGCCACAAAAGAACCATGCCCCTGCTGCCGCACGATGATCCCCTCATGGGTCAATTCGTTGAGCGCACGCTGGACCGTACCCAATCCATAGGGTGTCATTTTGGTAAATTCGAGTTCCGTCGGAAGCTTGTCTCCGGGGGCCCAATGGCCACTTTCAATGGCGTTTAGGATCGTAAGCCTCAGTCTGGCATACTTGGTTATCCCCTGCCCCCCGGCTTTGCCGAAGCGCGAGTAGAAATCCGAGTCGATTTTCATCTAAAATACTCCATCCTCCGATAGAGTACTGCCTATACTATGATCATTTTGGAAGCGAAAGCATTTTTAAATCCGCCCGGTCGGGCTCAAAACGCCGTTCGGGCGCGGCTTCCGCAGGTTCGAGGCGGCCCCCCTGATCTCCAGAGATTTTCAAGCGGCGCAGGATTCCAAACGGATCGGCAGGCAATGCCGATCATGACGGCGACTTTTCGGAACCCGGTTCGCTGCCGGGTTGCAGTTCGCGTTTGGCCTTGACGTTCAAAGGCGTTTCCTGCTATTTAGCCTTGAGCAATTCCACTCGGATCAGGAGCTTGTGAGCACTTGAATTGAGCGGAGTTCATCGGTTGCCATCAGAGGATGTGGTAAAACGGATGAACCTGTTGCAGCGAGGGTCTGAACGTGATTGTCGGTCAGAATTCCTTTAGCGAGTCGATGGAGTTCCGGAGCAATCGACTCGGCGAGGCACTCAAGCTGGCGAAGCTCGATGCGCTGATCGCCGCGGCTCCCGAAAACGCCGTGTATCTTTCAGGGGCCTACAATCCTGTCAGAAAACTCCTTCCCGAAAGACCTGCCATCGTTTTATGGCCCCAAGACGGATCCCCGTTGCTGATTGCAGCCGCCATCGAAGAAGAATTCTTGCGGGAACGATCCGTCATCTCAGACCGGCTGCTCTACCGGGGTAAAGCAGAGGCGGCGGTTTCACTGCTCGCCAAAGCGGTTGCGAATGCAAAGCTTTCCAAGGCTCGGATCGGCGTCGATCTGGAGGGCATATCCGCCCATCTGTTTCAGGAACTGGTGCGAAAATTGCCGAATGCCAGGTTTGATAACGCCACAGCCCTGGTTGCAGAGCTTCGTGCCGTTAAGAGCGGTGGGGAAGTGCAAGCTTTGCGCGAGGCGGCTGTATCCACGGATTGCGCCGAATGGAAAGCCCTGGATGCGTTCCGGGTTGGCTGGACAGAGAAAGAGCTTGCAGTTGAGCTTCGGCAAGCGCTTATAAGCGAGGGCGCCGAGACGATCGCATTCCTCATACTCGGAGGCGGGAGGCGAGGGGTTGCCGCCCATGCCGCCCCTTCCAGTACTCCCCTTGCTCCCGGAGAGATCCTGCGGTTTGATATGGGAGGCTTTTTCGACGGCTGGGCTTCAGACCTTGCCAAGACCGCCTGCGTAGAGGAGCCGTCGCCCCGGCAAAGGCATGTTTACAGGACCCTCCGTCGTATTCTGGACGATCATATCGGTAGAATTCGACCCGGCAGGACCGCAGGTGAGCTTTTCGATGCCGTCTCGTCGGATTTTCACAGTGCCAAGCTGAGGTTCGACGCACCGCACGTCGGCCACGGCATAGGGCTTAGCGTTCACGAATGGCCGATTCTTTCAGCAGGAAACCGATCCCCTATCCGCTCCGATATGGCGCTTTGCGCGGAACTGATCTATGTCGAGGAGGACCGTGAACGATACCACCTTGAGGAGCTGGTACTGGTTCGGCAAGACGGTGCGGAAGTGATCTCTCGGAGCCGCATTGCGGAGGAAGATATTCCTGTCATCCGGTAATCGATCGATCAGCCGAACTCGAGGGGAGTCCCGGCTTCAAGTCAGCTATTTCGTCTAGTGCCCATCTACAAATTCCCCTCCCTTGGCAGGAGGGGTTAGGAAAGGAGGCAAGTCATGAAAATGAGATCTTGTTTGGCATTTTCAGGGGTGCTGATCGCTTTTTTCATTGCAGCACAAATTTCCGATGCAGCCGGCGGCAAGGAGATCAAAATCGGTTTGAGCTACCAGGCAGCTCCTTCTGCCAATGATCCCTGGCATCATCTGGGTCTCACATGGCAATCTCTTCTGAAAGAGAAAACCGGCGGCAGAATTCAACTCGATCTTTTCCCGGGGGGTACACTCAGCGGAGGAAACCAGCAGAAAGAAATCGAACTGCTTCAGTCCGGGGTTATCCAGGCATCGATCCTGCCGACAGGCACCCTTACGGTTATCGATCCCCGGTTCCATGTGGTGGGGCTGCCATGGATCGTACCGACGAGCGCAGCAGCCGACAAATTGATGGATGGACCGCTGGGTCAGGAAACGATGACCTGGCTCAGGGCCAAGCGGTTGGAGCCGATCGCAGTGGCTTCAAACGGGTTTCGCCAGCTTGCCAATCGGAAACGGGCGGTAGCCAAGCCCGGGGATCTGACCGGTCTGAAGCTGCGAGTCCCCGGAAGCAAAGTGCTCGTAGAGGCCTGGAAGGCACTGGGCGCACAGCCCGTGGTGGTCAATTTCGCAGAACTCTACACCGCACTCCAGCAGGGAACCGTCGACGGGGAGGAACTGCCGTGGGTGTATAAATTGAGCACCAAATTCTATGAAGTGGAGAAATACGGAACAGAACTCAACTACTCCTTCGATCTCATCTACCTGATATTCAGCCAGCAGCAGTGGAACGGAATTTCGCCGGCGGATCAGGAAATTCTTCGTTCAACGGCACAGATGGCTGCAAAGGACGAGCGGGAATTCCTTGCGAAATCCAACAGGGAGGTGATCGACAAACTCAAAGCCAACGGCATGGAGATTGCGATGCCGACAGCCGAACAACTGGCGGCATTTCAGGCAAAGATGCCTCTTGTCTATAAACAGTTTGAGCCTCAAATCGGTCAGGCAGTGATCGATCGTTTCCAAAAGGAACTGTGATGAAGGACGCTTGGCGGTTAGTTGCAGAGGAATACCTGCTGGCGGTCTTGCTGATCGTCATGGTGGCCCTGAACTTTACCGGCGTCCTGTGCCGGTACTGGCTGCACCTGTCATTGCCGTGGATTGAAGAAGTCGAGGTGGGGCTTTTCATATGGATGATTTTTGTCGCTGCAGGCCTTACGGTTGTTCGTGACATTCATTTGGGCTTTTCTGCTCTTGTGGACCGGATGCCCGCGTGTGTGAAAGAAATTTCGCAAGTATGCGGGCGTCTGGTCTTTCTGTTCCTTTTTGCTTTGCTATCCTGGTTTGGTGCCCGTATGGTAATGAATGAAGTGGCCAGCGATCAACGGACCCCTACGCTGGGGTGGCCCGAGTGGACGATCGGTGCCGCCGTCCCGCTTGGGGCGGCAATCGGTATCTGGCGGATTATCGGATGGATCGCCCGGCGCAGGAGTTTCTAAGTGGAAGTGCCGTTTCTCTTCGGGATGGGAATCCTGTTGCTGGCTTTCAATATTCCAATCGCTGCCGCGCTCGGCGCGGCAGCGATTGCGACCATCTGGGTGTTTGGGATCGTACCGCTTGATCTGGTGCCGAGCATCGCATATGCCACGGTTTCCAAGTTCACCATTCTGGCGGTTCCCTATTTCATTGCCGCCGGATATATCATGGAGCGTTCCGGTATCGCCGACCGTCTCATTCGGCTGGCCGGTCTGCTGGTCGGAGCCCTCCCGGGCGGCTTGGCTTATGTCGCCATTGTCGTCTCTATCTTCTTTGCCGGGATTTCAGGTTCCGGCACCGCCGATACCGCTGCTCTAGGCGCCATTTTGATCCCGGCAATGGGTAAAGCCGGATATAACAAAGCCTTTTCTGCAGCGTTGATCGCATGCGGGGGAAGCATCGGAATCATTGTTCCACCCAGTATCACGTATGTTCTCTATGGCAGCATCACCGGCGCCTCGATCGGGAAGCTTTTCGTCGCCGGAATCATCCCGGGCATTCTGATCGGCCTTTCCCTCGCCCTTCCGAGCTACATCAGCACCCGTCATATCAAAAGTCCTGGATGGCAGCGAGGCTCGCACAGGGATCTGCTTGCTGCAGCGCGCGATGCATCCTGGGGTTTGGCTGCTCCTTTTGTCATCCTCGGGGGGATCTATGGCGGCATTTTCACACCAACGGAAGCGGCCGGCATCGTGGTGGTTTATGCGGTGGCGGTCGGTATGCTGGTCTATCGAGAACTCCCCAGGCAAAGCCTTCCCCGGTTCTTTGCCGATAGCGCCCTGATAACCAGCATGGCGCTTGTGATCGTGATCGGTGCAAGCCTTTTCTCATGGATCATCACGCGGCTGGGGATCTCGGCGCAGATCACCCATGCCGTATCGGTCTTTTCTTCGGATCCACAGATCATCGTAATCGTTCTGATGGGGATTCTGCTGATCACAGGAATGTTTCTGGACGCCGTATCGATCACCTTCATATTTATCCCCCTGTTTCTGCCGTTGCTCCAGGCCGCCCAGATTGACCTTGTATGGTTCGGCGTTTTGTATTCCGTAAACATGGCGATCGGCCAGGCAACACCTCCCGTCGGTGTAAACCTTTATATTGCCGCCGGGATTGCGCGGGTTCCTTTTGCGAAGGTATCCCAAGCAATCTTGCCGATGATCGCAGGAGAGGTGGTGGTTCTGGCGATATTGGTCTTTTTTCCGGAGCTTACGCTATGGCTCCCAAATATCATCGGAATGCGCTGACTGGGAAAGAATGGCGATGCTGAAGTATATCCAATGCGGAATTCTGTTTGACGGACAAGGGAAGAAACCCTGCAGAAAGATGACCCTCGTGATCGAAAACCAACGGGTGAAAGGCATCGAGACTGGATGGAAAGGGTCGGAGAGCAGGCCGGATGCCGAAATATTGAACTTGAGGAGTCTTTCGGTTCTCCCTGGTCTTATCGACGGGCACGATCATCTGGGAATTGACATGGGCGACGGGGAATCCGAAGGGATGCAGGACCCCCAGTGGAGACTCCTTAAAGGGGTCAAAAACGCCCGGGCGATGCTCGCCTCCGGGATCACGACGCTGCGAAATGCAGGTGAGAAGCACAACCTCGCCCACCATGTGCGCCGAGCCATCGAAGCAGCCTGGATCCAAGGCCCTCGGCTCATTGTTTCCGGCACTCCCATCTGCTCCACCGGAGGCCACGGTTGGTTTCTGGGGATCGAAGCGGATGGGCCCGAGCCGGTTCGAACTGCGGTAAGAATAAACCTCAAGACCGGCGTCGACATGATCAAGATGATCATTACCGGTGGGGTTACGACACCTGGCGGCACTCTGGTTCGAACCTGTTTTACTGAACCGGAGATCCGAGCGGCAGTCGAAGAGGCACATCTGGCGGCCCGGCGTATCGGCGTCCATTGCTATGGTGGTCCGGCAGCCACCTGGGCAATCGATGCGGGAGTGGATATCATCGAGCATGGAACCTTCTTGACCGATGATCAACTGGACGCGATGGCATGCCGCGGCACTTTCCTGGTCTGTACATCCGGTGTGATGCGCGCTGCCGCAGAAGCTGAACACGTTGCGACCTTCATGCGAAAGCGCTTCCGCCAGGTGAGCGAGGAATACGTGGGGCTCCTTCGCAGAGCGAGATCAAGGAATATTCGAATTGCAGTGGGCTGTGATACCAACCACGGCTGCCTGGCGGAAGAAGTTCAGACTCTGCTGGAAGCGGGTTATACCCCCATCGAAGCGATCAAAAGCGCAAGCCTGGGAGGTGCCGAGCTTTGCGGGAGGGACAGTGAACTGGGCACATTGGAACCAGGCAAGCTCGCCGACTTCATCGCGGTCGAAGGAGATTTTATTCAAACCCCGACCGAGGCCCTGAAGAATGTACGCGCAGTGTTCAAGGCGGGTGTTCAACAGATCCTCTGAGCACAAACCCCACCGGCGGCGCTCGTGTGAAACTTCACCCCGCTCAAAGAAAATTCCAAATTCCAAGCACCAAAATCCAAACAATAAGGCAAAGTATTCAAATGAAGAAATAATCAAACGAAGCGCTTGTATGGAACTTGATTTCAAATCCGAAATCCGAATCCCGCCTGGGCGGGACGAAATCCGAAATGGTTCGACCGGCTCACCATCCTGAGCGAAGTCGAAGGATAAATTCGAAATCTAAAATTCAAAAATTCCAAACTTAGAAGTTTCTAAGCTTTGATTAAACTGGACGCTTCGGCGGCCAGCGGCCGCTCTTATTTGCAAAAGGGCTTGAATCGAACGGATCCAAACGGTCAAAGACTTATAAGAGAAATTCAACCCGATCAGGGGAGTGCGGCAAAGAAGCCCTGGGGCGTATAAAGGCCCCTGCCGGTCTCCCGGTCCAGTTGGCGGATCAGCTCCACCCCTTCGATCTCGGCGATGACCGCCTCCAGGGTCGCCAGAACCGGATTTTTCCCCGGGACAATGTGGCCGCCGAAAGAAGGCGCATCAATTCGGCCTCATCGATTCCCAGCGGCGTCTTGATCGCGGTGGCGCAAGGGGTGCAGATTATGCCTAAGGCTCTTGACAATTAAACTAAGTCGACTAAGTTTATGATCAGAACACACTGCGGAGCTCGAAATATGAAAACGATCAATGTTCATGAAGCGAAAACAAGACTTTCCTCCATTCTGGCAGAAATTGAAGAAAAGGGAGAAAGTTATTTGATCTGCCGAAACGGAAAGCCAATTGCTGATCTTGTGCCTTACAAGAAGCGAAGTCGGCTGAAACCGGATCCTCTGTTGAGCAGGATAAAAGTCAACTGTGACTTAACGAAGCCGTTTATCGAAGAAGATGAATGGGGGCTGAATGGAGATTCTACTTGATACGTGCTCTCTGATTTGGCTGGTTATGGGAGGAGGGAAATTATCCAAAGCAGCACAAAGTCAGATTGAAAAGGCAAAGACGGTGTACGTATCGTCGATATCCTCCTTTGAGATCGCCCATGCAGCATCGAGGGGCTCTCTTGAGCTTCCCTGCGAACCGGATGCCTGGTTTTACGATGCATTGGAAAAACATGACCTTTCCGAAATCCACCTGTCCGGAAAAATTGCCGCAGCTTCAGTCAAACTGCCAAGGATACATAAAGATCCTTGTGACCGATTCATTATCGCTACGGCTAAACTAACCGGCCTTGCAGTAGTGACGGGAGATCATATATTCAAAGAATACGACATCCCCACCCTTTCATGAAGGTTATTTTACAATCCCCTCTATCATCCAAAAACTCAACCGGCTCCTTGTCCTTGCCTTGCTCCCACATCAACGAGAAAAACCAGATGCCGCTTACGCTTATGCTTGGCACTATGTCCCAAACCGTACTCTGGTGGGATATGCTTGCCACACTTAGTATCCTTGACAATCCCACTACCAATATGATAACTTTACACAGACATAAAAAACTGAGGGGATTTTATCATGGGATATACGAAACTGAGCGTTACCATACCCGATGAGATTTATGCGGATATGAAGGAACTTGCTTCAAGAGAAAAGGTCAAGCTAAGCCATCTGGTTACCGAGGCGCTGTTTGAAAAGGCCCGAAAGATGAAAGAAGAGATCTTGATTCAACAGATCAACAGCGCTTTCGAAGATAAGGATGTGTCCGAGGAGCAGCATCGCATGGCCGAAGTCATCGCCGGAACCACAGACCTGAGAGAATTGCCGTGGTAACCCCGGGGCAGGGCGATATTTTCTGGGTGCGATTCGGTGCCGCTGAGGATTCCAGCCCGGCCGGCAAACGCCCGGCGATTGTAATACAAAATGATCTCCTGAATAAAAGCAGTATTCGAACCACCGTGGTAGCCCTGCTGACTTCAAACACAAAGCTTTCCCGGGTGCCATGGAATGTATTGTTGAATAGGGGTGCCGGTAACCTTCCTAAAACCAGCGTGGTCGTAGTGACTCAGATGGCAACGGTGGACAAGGGAAGGCTCCTCGAAAAGATCGGAACCATTGGAAAAGACCGGATCGAGAAGATTATCGAGGGCTGCCAAAAAGTGATCAGCCTGTCCGTACTCTGATTCGCTTCGGCACGAGACGCTGATTTTCCCCGTTCACCCGTTACTTCAAGTCCATCCGCTTCACCGGGATGAGGCGGTGTCCCAACATATCGACCGCTGCCTGTGACTGCTCCAGGATTACGTATCCGATCAGGGGCACAAATAACGAATGCACAATCACCCGATTTTCTTCATCATGGCGATTTCGTCGCAGTCGGGAAATTTCACGCAGATGATGCAGTCTCCCCAGGTTTTCAGCGGCAGCTCCGACTTTTCGATTTCGACAAATCCGAATCGCTTGAAAAAAGCGGGTTTGTAGGTGAGCGCGAAGACTTTATGGATATTGAAGGATTCCGCCTCCTCCAGAACCGCTTGCATCAATCGGGATCCGATTCCTTCCCGCTGGTGGACCGGGTCCACGGCAAGGGACCGGATTTCCGCAAGGTCTTCCCAGCAGAACTGAAGCGCGCAACAGCCGAGGATGCCCTTTTCCGCTTCATCGACATAGAGAGAGAAGTCCCGGACGTGATCGTAGAGCTGGCTCAAGGGGCGCGCCAGCAATTCTCCCCTTCTCCCGTATTCATGAAGGACACCGTGCACCCATTTGATGTCTTTGATCGTCGCCTTCCGAATCATGGTTCCGTCCCTTTTTTGAAATAAACCGTCACCGCCTGCGGCGAGTCGCCGGAGGCCGCAGCTCCGGTATTCGGATCCATGCGGATTGGAACCACATCGTCCGGAATATCGAAATACTGCAGCGTCGTTTCATTCATCGCCGCCTTCATAAAAGCGATCCATATGGGGAGCGCCGCCGCAGCCCCCGTCTCTCCTCTTCCCAGAGTCGTGTAATCGTCTGCCCCCACCCACACCCCGGCGGCAACTGTCGGTGAAAATCCGATGAAGAGCGCATCTTTGAAGTCGTTGGTCGTCCCGGTCTTTCCGGCTACCGGCCGGGCCATTCCCCGCGCCTTCCGACCGGTGCCCTCCTGGATGACGGCCTGCAGAAGATTGGTCATAATGGCTGCGCCGGATCGAGACATGACGGCTTTCCTCGTAGGAAATGCCCCCTGCAGAATCCGCCCCGACCGGTCGGCGATTTCAATGACGCCGCAAGGCGCGACCCACTCGCCCCTGTTGGGAAATACCGCGTATGCCGCCGTCAGCTCCATCAGGGTCACCCCGGAGGAGCCAAGCACAAGGGTCATGTTCGCTGTCAACGGAGACTGAATGCCAAGCTGGCGGGCAAAATCACCGATCGATTCCGGACCGAGCATCTCCGCAAGCCGAACCGCAGGGATATTCTGGGATACGGCCAGTGCCTGGCGCAGCGTCATCTCCCCCTTATAGGTACCGGAAAAATTCTCCGGACGCCAGTCTTGCTCGCGGGTCGCTCCGCGGAACGCCAAAGGGGAATCCACCAGCAGATGATTCTGTGTAAACCCGCGCTCGACTGCGAGCGCAAAGGCAATCGGCTTGAATGCCGAACCGGGCTGCCTTCGCGCACTGACGGCACGATTGAATGAACTCTCATGGAAATCCCTGCCACCCACCATCGCCAGAATACCGCCCGTTTGAAC
>QZKK01000176.1 GCA_003599475.1 Desulfobacteraceae bacterium | reverse complement strand
CCGGGAAGCCACCACATGACCAATCTGTTCATCCACATCCTCAATTCCCTTCTTCTGTTTCTTGCCCTGAGGCGGATGACCGGCGGCGTTTGGCAGAGTGCGTTTGCCGCAGCCGTCTTTGCCCTTCATCCGCTGCAGGTCGAGTCCGTCGCCTGGATCTCGGAACGGAAAAATCTGCTCTGCGGTTTTTTTTGGATGCTCACCCTTCTTACCTATGCCGTTTATACCGAGAACCCCACACCTTTTCGATATCTTGTCATGACCGCTGGATTTACCTTGGGAGTCATGGCAAAGCCGATGATCGTGACCCTCCCCTTCGTGCTGCTTCTGCTTGACTATTGGCCGCTTTCCCGTTTTCCCCGGCAGCGGATACCTGCGCAAGGGCTGCCGCTCGCGCCTCGGACCGGCCTTGGTCACGCAGGCCAAGGTCGGTTCGGTATACCCGGAATCATTTTAGAAAAACTGCCTCTGATCGGGCTTTCCGCACTGTCCTGTGCGCTCACCTGGTCGGCTCAACATCAAGGAGGCGCCCTGATCCCGGTTGCGGCGTATCCGGTTGCCGCAAGGGTGGCCAATGCCCTGGTTTCATACGGCATGTACATTTTCAAGACCGTTTGGCCTTCGAATCTGGCGGTCTTTTACCCGCTTCAAGAAGCCATCGATCTCCGGCAGGTGGGATGTGCGGCGATCCTTCTTACAGCCGTTACACTCTGGGTGGTGAAGGCCGCACGGCAAAAGCCGTATGCGATTGTCGGGTGGCTGTGGTTTGCAGGAACCCTGGTCCCGGTTGCCGGTCTGGTCCAGGCCGGCTCCCAAGCCATGGCCGACCGATACATGTATCTTCCGATCATCGGACTGGCAATCGGCGCCTGCTGGGGATGCCCCGCGTTTTCTGCGGATCGGAAATTTGGAAAAGCGCTGTTTGCCGTATCGGCGTCGGCCGTGGCGCTCTTTTCAACGATCACCTGGATTCAGACCGGATACTGGAAGGACAGCATCACGCTCTTTTCCCATACCGCGGCGGCGACGTCTGAAAACTATCTGGCGCATAACAATCTCGGGCTTGCGCTGAAAGAAAGCGGAAACATTCGGGGCGCCTTCATCCATTATTCGGAATCCCTGCGAATCGACCCGGAGTATGCCATCGCCCGTATCAATCTCGGAAACGTGTTCGCAGAGAAAGGAGATCTCGAGGGCGCAGCCTATCATTACCGGATGGCTCTTGAAGCGGACCGGAAAGATTCACGGGCATATAAAAATCTGGGCGGCCTCCTGGTTCGAATGGGAAAGCCGGAAGAAGCCGCTTCGTTCTTGCGCAAGGCGATCGAACTCGATCCGAGCCACCCGGATGCGCACAGCGATCTCGGCGTAGCGCTCGCGCTGCGAGGCCGGATCCCCGAAGCCATTCCACATTTCAAGGAAGCCCTGAGACTTGCCCCCGGTCACAAAAAGGCGGCCGTGGCATTCGGACTGGCAATGGGCTTTAACGGCTCAAAGCGAAAAGTGACTGAAGCTAAAAGTCCAAAGGATAAATAGACAGAAACTCAGCTAAACCCATTATTCCATCATTCCAATCTTCCGTAGTATTTCTTGTAGGCCATATCGGCGGCGAGATTGTAGGCTGCGATCATGCTGGCGGCGGAGGCATACCCCTTTCCGGCCCTTCCGAAAGCGGTTCCATGATCGACCGAGGTCCGAATGATCGGAAGTCCGAGGGTGACATTGACCCCGTGATCGAAATTGATGACTTTGACCGGGATATGCCCCTGGTCATGGTACATGACGACGATCACCTTGAATTGCCCCTGAAGCGCCCGGTAAAAGAGGGTATCCGGAGGCACCGGACCGGTGACACGGATCCCTTCGCCGGCCGCTTCGGCAATTGCCGGGATAATTTCATTGATCTCCTCGTCGCCGAAGACCCCGCCCTCCCCGCTGTGCGGGTTCAGGCCGGCAACGGCGATCAGGTCGTTTTCGATCCCGTAAGTCCGGATCAATTCATGCGCGAGCCGGATGACCTTTCCGACCCGTGCCTTGGTCGCCCGGTCGCATGCCTGCCGGAGCGAGCAGTGAGTGCTTACGTGGATGACATGGTATCCGTCGGTATAGAGCATCATCGCATAATCGGTCGTATTGGTTTTGTCCGCAAAGATTTCGGTGTGTCCGGGATATTTCGTGTAACCCGCCCGATGCATGGACTCTTTGTGGATCGGCCCGGTGACCGCGGCATCGATTTCCCGGCTCAATGCAAGATCGATCGATTTGAAGATATAGCTGACCGCGGCCTTGCCGGCGAGCGCATTGACTTTCCCGTAGGGCAGCGCCGGGGCTCCCTCGATTCGGATGTCGAGCACATCGATCGTTCCATGGGTGAATCCGGCCTGGGCCACACTCGATACGGCATTGATTTGGAGCCTTTTCTCCACAAATTTCAGGCTGCTCTCCATCCGTTCGGCATCCCCGATGACAATCGGCCGTGCAATGTCGTAGCATGCTTTTTCCGCAAGCGTTTTGACGATGATCTCGGCGCCGACCCCTGCGGGATCCCCCATCGTGATGCCAAGGATTGGTCTTTCTTTCATGCGCTACCCCTCTTTCCTCATTGCTTCCATTCCGGTGCAGAAAACCTCAAGAGAACCGAATCCACCCGCTTTCGTCAGGATCCGAAAACCGTCCAGCCTCCCCCCCACGATCCGGCCGATCGGAACGCCGGGCTCGATCTCTTCGGCCACCTCGATCCCCTCCCCGGAAACGCCTTCCAGCAGCTTCAGCGCCGTCGTTCCGCCGGTCACCATGATTCCTCCGAGACCCCCTCTGGGCAGGATGTCGATGATGAAATCCCGGAGGAAATCTGAAATCGTGCCGGCAACTTCGGACCCGGTCAGCATGTCTTTTTCCCCCTCCACCGAAGCCGACTGCCGGTCGGCGGCACTGCGGCAGGTTCGCACCACAAGGTCTTTGCCCTGCACCAGCAGGCGGCGGGCTTGAGCTTTGAGCGTCTCGATCCGTTTCGCGTCCGGATGCAGCGCCGCCTCTGAGGGAATATATACGGCACCTATATGGTAGGTTTCGATCAGTTTGTCAATCTGTGCGATGCTTTTCGGATGAACGCTTCCGGAAACCGTCAAGACGGGAGGAAAGACCTGAGAAAAGATCGGACAAGAGGCTCCGCCTGAAACCCTTCGCTGCCTGAGAACAGCCGAAGACAACCCGGCGGATCCTGCATATAGAAACGGACCCAGCTTTTCGCCGGAAATCGAGGCAAGGATGTCCAAATGCCCATGCTCGACGGCATCGGCAATGAAAAGACAGGGGCCGTCTTGGATCTTATCCTGGAGGAATCTGCAGACGGCATCGGCTCCGCTTTCAATCAGCCTCAACGGGAGGTGAGCGACCGGAAGATCCGTCTGCCGTGAAAGGAGCGAAGGAAGATACCCCTCGGTGATCGGAGAAGACGGATCTCTTGCCATCGGCGTGCGGTGGAGAAGCACCCCATCGACCAGCAGGTATCCTCCGATTCCCGCACGCATGTTTTCGGGAAATGCCGAACAGATCAGGGCAAACCGGAACCGGAGTTCACGGATCAAGACCTCCAACTCGGGGCCGATGTTCCCTCTCCAGGTGGAGTCGATTTTCTTGTAAAGTGTGACCCGGTCCAGCTTCTTCAGGCAAGGGCAGAGAGCCCGGACCGCATTTCGGGCATCATCCGGCTTCAAATCGCGCGAATTGGTGGTCACTGCAATGGCATCGTATCGAGCCGCCAGAGAATAGACGCTTTCGATGCGACCCAGCACCAGTGTCCGGTATCCGAATTTTTGAAACTGAACGGCCGTGTCGCAGGCTCCGCTCAAATCGTCTGCGATGATCATGAATTTCAGCATCGGACGCTCCATTCCGAAAATGTCTCTTCGTGCCATTCTGACAAATCGGTGAAAAAAGGCAACCCATTTAAAATTCGAATATCGAAATCCGAAATCCGAAAACAAATCCGAAACCTCAAATCCAAATACCTCAAATCCTTTGATCGCATCAAATACCGGAAGCGGCACGGCGGCCTGGATCCTGGACACTGAACGCTGAACACTCTCTTATAGACACCATCCCAAACGACCCTTATAATGCTTCTCAATGGAGTTATGCCTCTCGATGAGGTGAGATATATGGATCTGTGGATCGTATCGGCCATTTTGGCAGCCACCGTGATTCTTCTGATCACCGAAACATTTCCCATCGATCTCACGGCCATCGGAATCCTCGTGGCGCTGATGCTTACCGGCATCCTGGAACCCGTCGAAGCGGTAAAAGGATTTGCCAATCCGGCGGTGGTCACGGTGGGGGCGATGTTTCTGGTCAGCCGGGGGATGATTCGAACCGGAGTGGTCGGCTTCATCGCTCAAAAAATCATCCATCATTCCAGGGGGAGCCACAGGATTGCCATGCTGTTGATCCTGCTGATCGTCGCGGCAGCCTCCGCATTTCTCAACAATACCCCGGTGGTGGTGCTGTTTATTCCGATCATCCTGAGCCTGAGCTGCGAGTACAGGTTCAGCCCCTCCAAGCTCCTCATTCCGATATCTTACGTATCGATTCTGGCCGGCACCTGCACCCTGATCGGCACCTCAACCAACATCATCATCAGCGATTTAAGCGCGGTTTACGGCTATGGAAAACTTGGAATGTTCGAGCTTTCCGCCGTGGGGGTCCCGATCGCCGCCGCCGGAATCGCGATCATCCTTTTTGCAGCCCCCAGGCTGATGCCGGGCCATGCCGCACCCATTTGCGAAATCGGAGACAGCGATCACCGGCGCTACCTTGCGGAAATCAAGGTACCCCGCGGCAGTGCGCACATCGACCGGGAACCGGAAAAGATCTTTACGAAAGAACACCCCTCCGTCGAAGTGCTCGAAGTGATCCGGTACTCCCATGTGTTCTATCCGGGCAGAGACCGGGTAACGATCGCTGCCGACGATTTGCTGCTGATCAAGGGGCCCTTGAACGATCTGGTGTCCATTCTTCAAAGCTCCGACATCGAACTGCCGGAAATGCTCCGGGCGGACGGGACGGAAATCCGGCCCCAGGACTATCTCATCGTCGAGCTGATCGTCCCACCCCAGTCTTCCATGCTGGGGCAGCGGCTGATCGAGACGACTCTCTACCGGGATACCAGCATTCACATTCTCGGAATTAAAAGAACCGAGCTGCATTACACGGAAAAGCAGCTTCCCGATGTTTTACTGCATGTCGGGGACATCCTGCTGATCCGGTTTCCGGAGGATCAGCTCGAACGGCTCCGGGGCAACCCCGATTTCATCATCGTCGAAGATGTCCATCATGAGATCATCATCAAAAAGAAAGCGCCCTGGGCTTTTTTCATCTTTCTGGGGTTGATCGTGGCGGCAAGCACCGGGCTTGCCGACATCCTGGCGTGTGCATTGACGGCGGTTTTTTTGATGATTCTCACCGGATGCCTGCAGATCCGGGATGCTTATCGATCCCTGCAGGCCAATGTCCTGATGCTGATCGTCGGCACCATTGCTCTGGGGACCGCTATGGAGGAGACCGGTGCGGCCCGGGTCTATGCAATCACATTTTTAAGCCTTTTCAGGGATGCCGGTCCGGCTACCGTGCTTGCAGGCATTCTCTTGGTGACCAGCCTCGGCACGCAGTTCCTCAGCAACAACGCAGTTGCCGTGCTCTTGCTGCCCATCGCCATATCGACGGCGCTCGGCCTCGGGGTAAACCCCAAGCCATTCATCATGGCCGTATGCTTCGGCGCCAGTGCCTGTTTCGCCACGCCGATCGGCTATCAGACCAATCTGCTCGTGTACGGACCGGGCAGCTATCGATTCAGGGATTACTTCAAGCTGGGGATTCCGCTCAGTCTGATGGTGGTTGCAATCGGGGCGGTGTTGATCCCGAGGGTGTGGCCGTTTTGAAAAGCGTTCAGTGTTCAGCGTTCAGTGTTCAGCTCGGCCTCTGGATGGGCGGCCGGTTTGATCAAAAAGAAACTAAGATTGATCTTGTTCATTGATCCGATTTTGGACGTTCGATGTCCGGTGTTCGATGTTCGTCTCTTTATCCGATCTTCACCTCTATGGCATGTTCCATGACTCCGTTGTTGCAGTAGCCGAGCACGTTCCACCTTCCCTTCATGGGCTGCTTTCGGCCACTTGCATCGATTGCCCGCGCCAGGAGGGTGTAGTCCCCCGCTTGACCGGCATCCCAAACGAACTGCCACTGCCTCCAGGCATACGGCTCCCTGGGGCCGATCATTTCGGCGGACACCCAGGTTTTCCCCCCGTCGATCGAAATATCGACTCTTGTAACGGGTGTTTCACCGGCATAGGCCGCACCCAGGACCGTCACGGGGCCGACGCCGAGGGTTTCACCGTTTAACGGCTGGGTGATGATCGATTTCAGAGACATGCGGGTGACCACCCGGCCCGATCTCGGATCCTCCCCTTTCTGGAACACGCGGTACACGTTATCCATGAAAAATCCCTCGAAGGGAAGGCGGATAGCCGTGATTTTCCAGAGCCATTTTACGCAGTTGGCGCCGGTCCAGCCAAGGGCCAGCGCGCGGAGCGGATACCCGTGTTTGAACGGCAGCGGCTCGCCGTTCATCTCGTATGCAAGCAGCGTCGATTCCATCGCTTTTTCAACCGGGATGCTTCGGATGAATTTCACACCGGCGGATCCGAGCGGCCTGTCCGATCCTTCGAAGGCAACGTGTCGTCCGGTTTCTTTCAAACCGCAGCGCTTGAGCAGATCCCGGAGCCAAACCCCTCCCCAGACGGCGTTTCCCACCCCTCCGATCGTCCAGGGGTTGCCTGCCGCCTTCTCCTTGAGCAGCGACCTCCCGTTTCCGGAGCATTCCAGGGTGTTTGCGACAATCGCCTTGGGCATGCGGAGGATCTCGTCGAAGGAGAATGCAAGCGGATTTTCCACTTCTCCTTCGATCTGAAGCCTCCATGCGGGAAGGGAGAGCTCCTCCGGAAACGCCCCCTGGTTGCGGTCGAAGAACACGGAATTTGCCGTAATCCAGGATCGAAGGTGCTCGACGGGGGTTTCCGCATTCAGCGGACGATCCGACATCACGCGCATCTTGGTCTCCATGCCGCATTCCCTCCTTATCGCACTGGGAAGATTCGTTTCAGCGACCGGCTAGAACTACCCGGTAGCAGGATGCCTGGTGGATGTCAACTGCTTCAAATTGGAGTGTTCAAAAATAGAGGGTCACCCCGCCCCGGATCCATCGGAAAGTATTGCGATCGTCGGCAACACTTTCTCTGATTTGCTCCTCGAGGTGGCCTGTCAAAGACAGGCGCAGCTTATTTTTCATCAGGTACCAGTCGATCGAGGGTTCTACTGCGATGATCTCCTGGGAAGAAAGGCCGGGTGCATCGCTGCCGGGGCGTCTATTCCGGTAGGCGGCATGGAGATTGAATATCAGGCCGATACGGGTAAAGAATGCGCTTTTCAAATCGACTCTGTTCTCGTATTCGGAACCCGGATAGTCGTAATCCGAGTACCGGTAAGTGATGCCGGTCGAAAAATCTTCCGTGACCAAAGCTTCGAGATAAAAAAGCAGGCTGTATGCTTCTGCATCGATTCGGGAAAGGGTATCACTTGGAATAGAACGGAAGGAGCGGGTGTTGGATCGATCGTAATTCGCTTCAAATCCGGCAAATATCGGGAATCTGGGGTACCGGTAATCAAATCCCATCGCATACGTCCTGTGTTGGAGCTGAAGCATCTGCTCCTCGGTGAATGCATCGAGCTGGCTGACCCGGAACAGGGGGAACCCGGCGATCAGAGCCTGCTGCAGACGTTCGGACCGATCCCCGACAATGCTCTGAAGATAAGCGGCACGAACCCGCCAACCGGGATAAGGATCCCAAGTAATTCCGGCAAAAGGATTGGCGGTGGTGCGATCGGATTCTCTCTCCTGGGATCGATATTCGCTCGAATCGATGGAAATCCCCCACTGGGTGGAAAAATTTTCCGAGCTGCGGTACAGGTGGGAGAAAAACCCGGATACATACTCGAAGTCTTCCGCCTGGTAGTGCTCCGTCCGGAAGGTATCCCCTTCCGTAAGGCTCAGCGTTGCGGCGTCTTTGGCGTAATGGCGCAAGCCGAGCTCGAAGAAATGATCCGCCAGGTTCTGCCAGAGCGCACCCTGCAGAATCCATTGCGTTCCATCCAGATCGAACCTATTGGTTTGTTCGGATGAATAGAACAGGCTTTCGATGTTCTGAAGCGTATCCCCTTTGTGCAGATCGTTTTTATACGAAACATGGAAAAGACCCCGGGTGCGGCCGAAGATTCGCGTGTTGACGCCTGCATCCAGATTCCCCAGGTTGGATTCCGTCTCGCCGGAAGAGAAGGCGTCCATCCGGCTTACAGCCACATCGTCGACAAGCTGCGTGCTTCGGTTCAGGCCGGACAGATCCGTTTCAGATGTGGTAAAATCTCCTCCTGCAAAAAGACCTGTATCCGGAGTCGCCTGCCACTTGGCAAAAAGCTTGTAGTAGAGTGTATTCTGATCCTGGTCGGACCGCTGCAAGGTATGCATATTCAGCCCTCCCGAGGTTTGGAGGGTCTCAATCTTGGTCTCGACCTCGTTTTTCAGGGCGCTGATCTGCATGTGAAAAGCCGCAGGGATTTCCAGTTTTCCGGCAAGGGATGCGGTACCTGAAGGGTTGACCGTTTCGGTATTTTGATCTGCGGAGCGGAAATATCCGGTAGAAATCACCGTATCGATTCCGGGGCGCTCGAACATGTGCTGGTAGGGAGTCAGACTGTCTTCATCGAAGACGACCCCATTGAGGGTGGGAGCAACGAACAGCTTGGAAAGCAGAAGCTCGGAATCGGCTGCCTGCTGGTAGAATGCAGGGTCAAACGTCAAGGCAAAGTAGAGCCTGCGATGGGCCGCTTCATTTGTGGGATTCCATCTCAATGCATCTGCGGCCTCCTGAACGGAGGCGTGGTCGAATCCGAGCTGATTGTAGATTTGCGAAACGTTGCTCATCAATACGGCCTGATCCTGGTCCAGCAGATAGCGCGACCGAAAGACGGCCCGGTTGTCGTTTAGACTGCGGGCGGTCTGCAGGCTCCGGATCGCCTCCCCCGGCCGATGGATTTCGTACAGCCAAAGACTCTCATAGAGATACGGCGTCGGGTCTTTCGGATCCAATCGTTTTGCCCGGTTGAGGCCGGCCCGGGCCTCATCGATCTGCCCGGCTTCGAAAAAGGCTTTTGCCAGATAAGATTGATACGATGATATTTGAGGGGCAATCAGCGCCGCTTTGGCCATGGCATCGAGGCCTGGTTCGACACGCCCCGTGCGGAAAAGAGCGATCCCGAGCCCCATCCATGCATCCGGCTGTTCCGGATCCAGCGAGACGGCTTCTGCAAAATGCGGAGTCGCATCCCGACTGCTCCCCTCCCGCAGGGAAAGAAACCCGTAGAGGAGCTCCCGTTCGGGGGCGGCGGAAGGATCGCTCGATACCTCGGCCAGCATCTCCCGGCAGCGTTTCAGGTCTTCCATTTCCAACGCGAGAGCGGCTGCTGCGAGCAGCGCCTGATCGAAGCCGTGGGATTTTTCGACCGCACGGAGAGCTTCACTGAAGGCTTTCTCCAGTTTCAATCCAGCCTTGAGGGCATAAGATTTTGCAATCAGCGCGACTGAGGAATCCGGCTCAACGGCAAGCGCTCTTTCCGAAGTCTCGAGGGCCGTCGCCTGCCGGTTTTCCGCAAGCTCCATCAAAGACAGATGGGCCACGGGAAGGGCCCAGGAAGGATCCGAATCGGCCGCCGACCGAAAAAGTTTCCGCGCCTCGGCATCGTTTCCGGAAACAAGCTCCAAAAAACCGGCCAAGGCCCGCCAGGGGGCGGTCGTTCCGAATGATTCCCGGTTCCGGTCAAGCAGCCGGTAGGCTTCGGAAAGATCGTTCAGGTGATAGGCCTGAAGCGCGGCTTGAATATCGGGACGGAATTCGGCTGCGGCTCGCTCGATGTCGCTTTGGGCCCAAAGCCCCCGGTATCTCAGCGTCCAGTTGACCGCATTGTCCGGGGTCAGGTAGGCGCTTTTCACCGGAGGGCGCCCGGGCTGCACCGTCGCAAGCTCTCTTGCTTGCAGAAGGAGGCTGCCATGGGGGTTTTCCACCGCAACCGTTCCGTCTACGACTCCGACGGTTGTGCTGCCGTTTTCCTCAACCGTCATGTACCACTCGGTACCCCGGACTCCGACGACGGCGGTAGGGGTCTGGACGTCGAAGGCGCGCTTTTGGAATAACCCCCGCAGCCATACCTTCCCTTTATCCAGAAACCACTTTCGGCTTTCTTCATCGACGCCTTCATACCGGAACCGGGTGTCGCTGCCGATCTTGAGCAGAGCATGATCCGGAAGAAGCAGCGACAGCCGTCCGAAGCGGTCCGTCTCCAGGATATTTCCGGTGTTCACTTCATTTCCGACCTCGGCATCGTTTCGGATCGAATCGATCACCAAGGATGCGCCGGGCCGAACCGATACGATTTCAGCAGGATTCGCGGCAGAAAACCCGGTGGAGTCCATCAATAGAGAGATGAAAAGCGACAGCAGCAAAAAGCGAAGCCATCCGGAAAAATTTGTCTTCCGTACCATTCAACGATCCCTTTCTCCCGATTCATTCGGTATTCTAAAAAGGTTGTGTAGCGAGGTATTGCAAACGACACGCCAAATCCGAAGGCAGGGTGATGCGGCAACCATTTCGGAAAAGCACGTGTCAAGCTGAATGGTTATGGGAGGTATCGAGATGAGGGATCACGGGGGCTGCAGGGTCGTTTCCGCCCTGCAGCCGGATGGAAAGGTATCATCAGGTGTGTCGGATTTTTGGCGTTCTTACCGAAAACTCCCTCTCCGCTATTTTTTTCAGAATCCTTCTTGATCCATCTTTGTTACGATTTCGGCAAACACAGGGTCCTGGAGCAATTTTTTTGAAAATCGCAGGTATTTGGAAACAATCGAACGCACCGCCAGTTGAAGCGCAAACGACCGGATCGGCTTTTCCAGCAGGTGGTTGACGTTGGCCGCAACGCACATATTGACCACATCATCGCTGGCGTTTCCCGTAATGACGATGGAGTCCTCGTGGGCCGTCGGAAATTTCTCTTCGATGGAATCGAGAAAGGAAAAACCGCTTTTCCCGCCGAGAAAAACGTCGACGATGAAAATGGCAATCCCGATGTCTCTGTCGAGACAATAGGAGGTCGCCGCATCTGCATCGGTAAATGCGTGAACCTCCCCCCAGGCGTAGAAGCCGGAGATGATTTCTGCGAGGATCTCGCACACATTCCTGTCATCGTCGACAATGATTACATCCAAGCCCTCGGACATCGATTCCTCCTTTCTGCTCTGCCTTGAAGAATACAGCGATACCCTTGTTTTGCAAACGATTTTCCAGTACTCTGCCAAAAGCTATTTACAAAACCAGGAGAATTTTATATAAATTTCGTAACAAATCACAATTTTCTATATCAAAACGGCCGCAAGATCAAAGGATTTAACATGGTGGAAGAAAGTATGCCGAATTCCGATTCCAGCGCTGAAAACAAAAAAAAAGTGCCGGGGGTGAAAAAAAGCACTGCTTCCAAGAAGAACAAAAAAGCGACTGCCATCTCAGCAGGAGTTCCGACGGCAAAAGCGGCCGTCAAACCCGCGGCTTCGAAAAGCACGCGTTCCGTAAAATCCAAAACAGTATTAAAAAATCAGAAATCCCGCCCCGGCGGGACAACACGAAAGAAAACAGACATGAAAGAGATACTGTTCAGAAAATTTGAAAAATGGGTTCCGAAGGAACTGTTTCGAGCCGAATCGACACGGAAGGCATCGGAGGGAGGTGATTCTCGTTCCTCCGTCAGCGGCAAGGACGAGCACGAGGCGGCACGAATCCGAAAGTTGCTGTTCAAAAAATTCGACTTAGGAACGTCGGAGCCGGAAGCATCTGAATCGGCAGGCTTCTCTTCCCGGCCGTCCCCCTCAGCAACGGAAACACCTCCCTTCGCGAAACCGGAGATCCCGAAAACCCGGACATCCGATCCGATGGCGATCACTCTGAAACTGATGTTGATCGGTTTTGCCCTTTTGATGGCGCTTGTGATCAAGGTGAGTGCTTCGAACCGATCCAACTACTACATCCGGCCCGCAGATTCCGGTGTCGAAATCTGGCGGGGGATTTTTGCCCCGATGGGAAGCGAGCGATTGTTGAACCTGACTTATGCGGAACCTCCGGCATCCGTGCGATCCTCCTATACGAAGGAAGAAGTATCCCGCTACGTCTATGATCATTACGTCCAGAGAGCGGATGAACTGCTTCAAGGACGGGGAACACCGGACCTGGAACTTGTCAAAAGCTATCTGGCCGCGGCCACTCCCTATTCGCTGACCGATGCCCAGAGAGGCTTGATTCGGTCCCGCCTGAACAGTATCGACCGGCTGGTTCTGATCATCAAAGCCGACGCTGCTGCAGCCAAGAGCACGCTGGCCGATTACGAGGCGGCTCTCACATATTTGAAGCAAGCCCAGACATTGGATGCCGGTGGAACCGAATCGAGCCTCATCCGACAGAAAATTGAAGCCGTCGATTCAGCCATCGCGGCAATCAAGAAAGAACAAGCGGTGGTTCAGAAACCGGCGTCGCCCTCACGATAGCGTACAAACGCATCGAATTCGAACCGGCCGTCTGGGTGAGCCCCGGTCGGGTGTTCCCCCGTTCCTCGAAGAGCCGGTGAACCGGGCGCGATTGGACAGAGACAAAAGCAGAATAAATGACGATACGACGGGTCCTCATCATATTGCCGGCCCTTACCCTTTTGGTTTTGCTACAGTCCTACTTCTGGGTCCCCACTTATGAGGAACAGCAGAAAGGTAACCCCGGCCGAATAGAAGAATACATCAGCGGAACGATCGGAGATGCGAGCATCCTGAATCCGATCCTGTCGTCGGACTCCGCCAGCAGCACCATCGAAACGATGGTTTTCGAAGGCCTCCTCGACCGGGACGAAGAGCTGCGATTCAGAGGACGGCTGGCGACCGGCTGGAAAATCTACGAAGAAGCATACTTCTGCGTCAATGAATCGGTCGATGTCCCCGGAATCGGTCGCGCATCTCCGGAACAGGTCGTCGACCGGATCCGCTCGGCAAAGAGGGGCAACGCCCCTTCCGGTACAGGCCTGAAAGAAGCTCTGGAAGCCGTCGAAGAGATCGCAATCCTTCCTCCCCGCACCTATGAGATTTCCGAAGAGACTGCGGACCCTTCCGATCCGGAAAAAAAGCTCAAGGCCGTCTTCAAGGTTTCCGCCCCTGCCCGAATCAAGCTCACATTGAACCGGGTGGATCAGGAGCTCTTCAAACACCTCGGCCTTCTCCTGGGGGAAGGCTACTTCGATTCATTTTCTCCTGTCGACCGGGTCGTTCCCGAAGCGCCGATGACTCCCGAACAGCACTTGTCAGCGGCCAAAAGGATCCTCCCGGCCATCGAGCACAACCCGGTCATCCTCTTTTTTCTCAGGCCGGGGGTGAAGTTTCATGACGGGCAACCCTTCGACGCACAGGATGTAAAATTTACCTATGAGTCGATCATGAACCCCAAGAACCTCTCCCCCCGGGTCTCCGACTATGAACCGGTCAAGTCGGTCGAGGTCGTGGATCCGCTTACGGTAAAAATCGTTTACGGGCGTCTCTATTCGCCTGCCATCGGCACCTGGGGAATGGGAATCCTTCCGCAACACCTGTTAAACGATGACGTATTGAGAAAAGAAGCGTTTCAGCGCGGAAAAGATCCGGATACGTTCACGATGCGGGACAGCCTCTTCAACCGGCGGCCGATCGGCTGCGGCCCTTACCTGTTCGAAGAATGGAAATCGGACCAGTACATCATCTTAAACCGGTTCGCCGATTACTGGGAAGGGGAGCCCAACTACGACCGGTTCGTCGTGCGGATCATCCCGGACATCCTGACGCAGGAGATGGAATTTTACGCCGGCACCCTGGACAGCTACAGCGTTCAACCCCACCAGGTCGCCCGTCTCAGCGAAGATCCGCGCTTTCAAAGCTTTTCCGGAACCGCCTTCGGCTACACCTACATCGGATACAACATGCGCCGCAAGCCTTTCGACGACCCTCGGATCAGACTCGCGCTGGGCATGGCGATCGATATCGAAAAGATCATCGAATACATCCTCTACGGTCAGGCGGAGCGGATCACCGGCCCATTCGTGAAGCAGACCGATTTCTACAATCAAGCCATCAAGCCGCTCCCTTACGATCCGGAAGGCGCGCTCAAGCTGCTGGCCGAAGCGGGCTGGCAGCGGAATCGGGAGGGTTGGCTCGAAAAAGACGGCAAGCGGCTGCAGTTTACACTGATCACAAACAGCGGCAACGATCTCAGGAAGGCCATTCTGACCATGGCTCAGGATGCGTGGCGGCAGATCGGAATCGATGTCCGGACCGACCTGCTGGAGTGGTCGGTCTTTATCCAGGAGCGGGTGAATAAGCTCGATTTCGACGCGCTGGTACTCGGTTGGCAGATGGGGATCGATCCCGACCTGTTTCAAATCTGGCACTCGAGCCAGGCGAATCCGTTCCAGCTCAATTTCGTCGGCTTCAACAACAAGGAAGCAGACGATCTGATCATCAAGATCCGCCAGGAGTACAATCACCAACGGCAGGTCGCCTACTGCCATCGGCTCCATGAGATCATCTCGGCCCAGCAGCCCTATACGTTTCTTTACGTCGGCAAATGGACTGCCGTTTTGGACAGACGGATCGTCATCGCAGAGGCCGATCCGCAGGGGAAAACCGTCTATCAAAAGATCCGTCCGACCAAAACAGGCAACTACATGTTCCACTTCAACAAATGGATGAAGCTTCCGGAACCGCCGACATTCCGCGCGGAGGGTTGAAAAAGAGATGGTATCCTTTATCGGGCGCAGCATCGTTCAGAAGATCGTTACCCTCTTTTTCGTTTCGATCATCTCCTTCTCCATCGTCCATCTGGCACCCGGCAAACCGAGCCAGGTCGATCCGTTGAACCCGAAATTCACGCCCGAGATGGTGGAAAGGTTTCGCAAGGCGTTCAACCTGGACAAGCCGCTGTATGTGCAGTACCTCTATTTCTATAGAGACCTTTTCACCGGAAAGACCGTATCCTGGAAGGACAACCAATCCGTTCTGGGCAAGATCTGGGAGCGATTTCTAAACAGCCTGCCGCTGTTCATCGTCGGAACCATTCTGACCTGGACGCTCTCTTTCCCCGTCGGGATTCGTTCGGCCCTCCTCCGGGGGCATTTGTTCGACCGGAGCACGACGTTTCTCGCCTATTTTCTGATTTCCATTCCGGGATTCTTTTTCGCCTATATCCTGATCCTCGCGGTGGTGACGCAGTTCCATGTGCCTGTGATCGGAATGGAGACTTACGGCATGGCCAATGCACCGCTGCTCTATCAGATCATGGACCGGATCTGGCATCTTCTCATTCCGTCTGTGCTTGCCGCCGTCGGCGGCATCGCCGTACTCTCCCGGTATGTGAGAAGCCAGATGCTGGAAGTGGAGGGGGCCGATTACGTCCGCACCGCCAGGGCCAAGGGCCTTCCTCCCGAACAGGTTCATTACAAGCATGCGCTGCGGAATGCGCTTCTTCCCTTTGTAACCATGTTCGGGCTGATCCTTCCCGGTCTGATCGGAGGATCGGTCATCATCGAATCGATCTTTTCCTGGCCAGGCATGGGAAGGATGGCTTACGAGGCGATTCTCGCGAGGGACTATCCGGTGATTCTGACGGTAAACTTTGTGTCCGCCGTTCTGGTGCTCATCGGCACTTTTCTGTCGGATCTGCTCTACCTTGTGGTCGACCCGAGGATACGGTTGTAATGGAAGAAATTGGTTCGGAACACATCATCCCGCTGGAGGAGCCGACCGCTCCGAAGCGGACGCGCCTGCAGGAATTTTGGCTCGTCTTCAGGGAAAACCGGCTGGCGATCGCCGGCATGTGCATTTTCCTCCTGTTTTTTTCGACTGCTTTGGCCGGGCTTTTCCTGACAAGCGGAACCAGCCCGATCCTGGACCCGTCCATGGTTCGTCTGGAGGAAAAACTGAAGCCGCCGCTTGCGCGCCCGAACTTGCGCACGCTGCGGCCCGAAGAGGTGCCGGCCCTTGGCATGTACCCGTTTGGAACCGACGACCTGGGCCGGGACATTTTCGCCAGGATGCTGCAGGGGGCCTGGGTATCGCTGACCGTCGGGTTTGTCGCCGTCGGAATATCCGTTCTGGTGGGGATCTTCATGGGGGGAATCGCCGGATTTTACGGCCAGCGTTCGATTCGACTGGGTCATCTGACCTGGATCGTGCTCTTTCTTTCCGGCGGGATTTTAGCGGTCCAGACATCGGCCGCAGCCGGAATCGTGATGATCGTCGCGGCTGCGGCGGTCGCCGTCCTGACCTACCGGTATGATGCGCGGAATCCTTCTCCCAAATGGATGTCTGCACTGGGAATCCCGACCTTCAAAATGGATACCCTGATCATGCGGCTGGTGGATATCATGCTCTGTTTCCCGAGCTTTTTTCTCATCCTTACCGTTGTCGCGCTGCTGCCGGCCAGCATATACAACATCATGATCGTCATCGGCCTGACCAGTTGGATGGGAACAACGCGTTTTGTGCGGGCGGAGTTTCTCTCCCTGCGGGAACAGGATTTCGTCATGGCCGCCAGAGCACTGGGGATAGATCACTTTCGCATCATCTTCCGGCATATGATGCCAAACGCCATCGCTCCGGTTTTGGTATCCGCAACCATCGGAATCGCCAGTGCGATACTGACGGAGGCGGGTCTGAGTTTTCTGGGCTTCGGCGTCCCCCCGCCTCATGCCACATGGGGAAATATTCTATCGGACGGGAAACGGTTTATCATCGACGCCCCGTGGCTGACGTTTATTCCCGGAATTGCCATTCTGGTGGTCGTTCTGTCGTTCAACCTTTTCGGCGAGGGGCTCAGAGACGTGCTGAATCCGAAGTTGAGGGAAAGACACTAGAAATGACTAAAATGCCTAAATTGAGCTGAAATGCCTAAAATAAAGACTCCTACGCTCTGTCATTCCGGCGGAAACCCCGACTTCAGCGGGGATCGAGTCCGGCATGACGACATTTTAGTTCATTTTAGTCATTTTAGCTCATTTTGAATTTTAAACGAATCATCCTATGAATAGAGAAAATACAGATATCCTTCTCTCCGTCGAGGACCTCAAGGTCTATTTCCATACCCGGGATGCGGTGGCAAAGGCGGTCGACGGGGTCGGCTACCAGGTCGGACGGAAGGAGACGGTTTGCCTGGTGGGGGAATCCGGTTGCGGAAAGACCGTTTCCGCATTGGCTGTGCTCGGTTTGATCCCGCAGCCTCCGGGGGAGATTGCAGGCGGGCGGATCCTGTTCGACGGGATGAACCTGATGGAAATGGACGATGAACAGATGCAGCACATCAGAGGAAACCGCATCGCGATGATCTTTCAGGAGCCGCTCACATCGCTCAACCCCGTCTTTCCCATCGGCGAACAGATCGCGGAAACGATCCGAACACACAAGAAAATGTCCGACGAGCAGATCCGGTTGCGTTGCATCCAGCTTCTCAAAGACGTTGGAATCCCCTCCCCGGAGGAGCGCTACGGCGCCTACCCTCACGAACTCAGCGGCGGTCAGCGGCAGCGGGTCATGATCGCGATTGCCCTCTCGTGTGAACCGGATCTGATCATCGCCGACGAGCCGACCACCGCTCTCGATGTAACGGTTCAGGCCCAGATCCTGAAATTGTTCAAATCGCTCCAGGCCGCGCATGGAATGTCCGTACTCTATATCACTCACGATCTCGGAGTGGTTGCGGACGTCGCCGAACGGGTCTATGTGATGTATGCCGGAGTCGTGGCCGAGCAGGGGCAAAAAGCGCACATATTCAAGAATGCCCGGCACCCCTATGCGATTGCCCTGCTCGATTCCCTTCCCAGCCGCCACAAAAGAGGAAAGAGGCTTTACAGCATCCCCGGATCCGTTCCAAACCCCGCTTACAGGCCTTCAGGATGCCCGTTTCATCCCAGGTGCCGGTACGCCATGCACAAATGCAAAGTCGATTATCCCGGACTCTGCGACTATGGAGAGGGACACCTTGCCCGGTGCCCCGTTCTCTACGATGAGGATACGAAAAAAGTGGAATGGTGCCGATAGATCAAAGTGAAAACGCGATCCTGCACGTCGAGAACCTGAAAAAATATTTTCCGGTCCGGAAAGGCTTTTTTCAGCGCGTCGTCGATTGGATCAAGGCCGTGGACGGGGTCGACTTTTCGGTTGCACCGGGACAGACGCTCGGGCTGGTGGGAGAGAGCGGATGCGGTAAATCGACGGTTGCGCGAACCGTACTCCGGCTGATCGAACCCGATGAGGGAAGGATCGTTTACAAAGGGCGCGACATCAGCGATTACACGGAAAATGAAATGAAACCGCTCCGTAAGGAGATGCAAATCATCTTCCAGGACCCTTACGGATCCTTAAACCCGAGAATGAAGATCGGTCAATCGATCGAGGAGGGGCTCCGAACGTTTGAGGTTCCGAAGACCGAACGCCGGGACCGCATCGAAAAACTGCTCAGGATGGTCGGGATGTCGCCCGATAGCGCGGGTCGTTATCCGCACGAATTCAGCGGGGGCCAGCGGCAGCGGATCGGCATCGCCCGCGCCCTGAGCGTCGAACCATCCCTGATCATCTGCGACGAACCGATTTCAGCCCTGGATGTGTCCATTCAGGCCCAGATCATCAACCTGCTGAAAGATCTTCAGGATCAGCTCGGATTGAGCTATCTCTTCATCTCGCACGATCTCAATGTGGTCGGTTATCTTTGCAGCGCCGTTTCGGTCATGTATAAAGGACGCATCCTGGAGCATGCGCCTTCCGAGATGCTCTTCGACCGCCCTCGCCACCCCTATACGCTCTCGCTGCTGGCTGCAATTCCGGACGCGGCGGATGACAGCGAACATGAAATAAAGGAGGGCAGGCCCGATTCCGTTTCTTCCGGCCGGCGCAACACCCCGACCGGAGAGGGACAGGGGGAAAGATGCAGCTTCGAACCGGTCTGCGAACGGAAGGACGACCCGTGCCGGAAAGAAAACACCGATCTTATCGAGGTCGAAAAGAACCACTGGGTCCGGTGCTGGAAAATGGGTGAAGATGGAAGCGCTGCCTTCTAGGGGGGAAATTCCACGGCGGATCTTAAACCTTCAGAAGCATCTTCTGCAGCGCAAAATCGATGCGGCCCTCATCCTTCAGAAAGCCGACCTGCTCTATTTTGCGGGCACGGTGCAGCAGGCCTACCTCTTCATCCCGGCGGACAGAGACCCTCTGTTGATGGTGCGCCGTCATTTCCAGCGGGCACGTACGGAATCTCCGATCCATTCGATCGTCGGAATCGAAAACCCGAAAGAGATGCCGGAAATTCTCCGGAAAAACGGTTATGATCTCCCGCAGCGGCTGGGCCTGGAATACGATGTTCTCCCTGTAAACCTCTACTTTGCCTGCCGCGAGATATTTAAAGAAGCCTCCTTTGAAGATGTCTCCGGTGCCGTCCGGGAGATCCGATCGATAAAATCGCCGTTTGAAATCGAAATGATCCGGGAAGCCTCCCGACTGGCCGATCGGGTGGCCATGGCTGCCAGGGATATATTGAAAGAAGGCGAATCGGAGGTGAGCCTGGCCGGAAGAATCGAGGCGGAAGCAAGAAGGCTCGGGCACCAGGGGCTTGTACGGATGCGGATGTGGGGCGGAGAAACCTTCTACGGCCACATGATGGCAGGCCCTTCTGCAGCCGTAGCGAGCTTTCCGGCCTCACCGACAGGGGGTACAGGGCTGGGCCGGTCGCATCCACAAGGGCCGGGGTTTCGAACCGTAAGGGCAAACGAGCCCATCCTGCTCGATTACGTTTTCATCCACAACGGTTATCTCGCCGATCATACCCGTATCTTTGCGCTCAAAGGGCTCTCCCGGGACCTTCTTGCCGCGCATGAAGCCATGCTGACCTTACAGGAGATGCTGATGAAGTCCGCGAAACCGGGCGTTTCTTCCGGCAGCCTGTACGAGGCGGCCGTCTCTTTTGCCGCAGACCGGGGGTACGGAGAATTTTTCATGGGGGCCGATGCGCAGCGGGTCCGTTTCGTCGGGCATGGGATCGGGCTTGAGCTGGACGAATATCCGGTTCTGGGGGAAAAGGGTAAGACGCCTCTGCAGGAGGGGATGGTGATCGCTCTGGAGCCGAAGCTGGTTTTTCCCGGCATCGGGGTCGTCGGAATCGAAAATACGCATGTGGTTACAAGAGACGGCCTGCAGCGCTTGACGCAGTTTCCGGATGAAGTGGTCATCCTCTGAGGATTTTGCTTCACTGCCAGAGGATGGTGCCCTCAGGGTCCTGGGTGAATCCGGACAGAAGGGCCGCCTTGTTCAGGCAGCATCGCTTGTACTTTTTTCCGCTGCCGCATGGGCAGGGATCGTTTCGTCCGATTTTGGCCATGCACTCAGCCTCTCCTTAAGCTTTTTCGAGGGTCATCCCTCTAAAACCGGCCGCAACCAACCGACTCCCCACTTCCAGACCTGTCAAACCGGGACTGTTTCAAGAAGAGGAAGGAAGCCGCTCGAATCAACATCATGTTCCGGCGCGGGATCATTTCGCCTTTGCTCGAAATGGGCTTGATCGAAACGACCGATCCGGAAAATCCCAAAAACCCCAACCCAAAATACCGAACGACTGAACAGGCAAAAAGCTGATAGAGGGGGGCATAATCAGATGATCAACAGAGAACTCCCTGTATTAAGCCGCGGTTCCGCCCGAGGTGGGATTCTGCCGTAATGAATTCTATCCGTTTTTCGATCGCTCGCTAATCCCGCCAACGGCGGGATGACTCGCAATCGCGATCTCAGCCGTGTTGGGTCGTAGCCAATGGCGAAGCCCAATGCGCTCCGAAAAGGCTATGCAGCAATTCATCTGCTGTTGCGGTTTGTTAAGTCTTTGTTCGAATTTTAAACGGTTGAAGTTTTTTATTGACAATATATGTTCGGTATCCTAAATTGGGGCCATACAAGATAAAACGAAAAAGTAGCCTCTAAAGGGCTTTAGGAGGTGGTCATGACCGTCTCGCCGCAAGAGTTGGGACGGCGACTGCGCACTGCA
>QZKK01000010.1 GCA_003599475.1 Desulfobacteraceae bacterium | reverse complement strand
TTTCCTAATTTTTTTCTGTAACCACATTTTTTGGCTCTCATGCGTGAAGCCTCTTAAAATAAGGGTTTGTTAAAAATCTTTCCGGAATACGGGATATAATTAAAGACAATTCAGTAGCCGAATTAAAACTGTCTAGGTAGCTGGCATCTTGTTATATAGATCAAATCTCACAGGAGGTCGGCTGGGCTTTCTACGCCCCGGCCGCCTCTGTTCAGAACATGGGTATAGATCATGGTTGTCTGGACGTCCTTATGGCCGAGCAGTTCCTGAATGGTTCGAATGTCATACCCGGACTCAAGGAGATGCGTTGCGAATGAATGCCGAAGCGTATGGCAACTTACTTTTTTGGTTAAACCGCTTAATCTCGATGCCTCTTTGACGGCACGCTGGAGTACAATCTCATGGATGTGATGGCGACGCTCTATCCCTGTCCTGGGATCTACCGACCTCTTTTTGGATGGGAAAACATATTGCCAGATCCACTCCCGATCTGCATTGGGGTATTTCTTTGTCAACGCGTTTGGAAGATAGACGCTTCCGAATCCATCTCTGAGGTCCTCTTCGTGGATTTCCTTTACCCTTGCAAGATGGGTTTTCAAAGGATCGGCTGTACAAGCCGGCAGCATCGTGATTCGATCCTTCTCGCCCTTGCCGTCTCGAACAATAACCTGTTTATAGCTGAAATCTATGTCTTTTATGCGTAACCGCAGGCATTCCATGAGTCGCAGGCCGGCTCCATAAAGAAGGTTTGCCATGATCCATTTTTCATCTTTTAAATGTTTCAGGAGGCTTTTTGTCTCCTCCCGGGTCAAAACGGAGGGCAACTTCCTGCTACGTTTGGCCCACACCACATCCTTAAATTCTCCGGGATCTTTATTGAGCACGGCCTTATATAAAAAAACGATTGCGCATAGAGCTTGGTTCTGGGTGGAAGCCGATACGTTTCCTGCGGCAAGATGAGAGAGAAAATGAGCAATTTCAGGCCCGCCCATTTCCAGCGGGTGCCGTTTTTCATGGAAGAGAATATATCGCCTGATCCACTGCACATATGCATCTTCCGTGCGGATGCTGTAATGGCGAAGCCGAATGGCTGCACGAACCTGATCCAACAGCTTTTTCTTCTGCTCAGGCTGCCTCTGGCGTGGAGAAGGGCTTTTCATGTTTTGCGCCCTGCAAGTTGAGGAATTGTTGTGTCCGGAAAATCCTTTTGACTGGCATTGGGGCTCCGACTGGATTATCCGGCGATTGGTCGAGTCTTCATGAAGTGACCATTCTCCTTTAAAATTTAGCACTTGCGAAGTCAAGAGAAAAAATCAGATGGGAGTTTCTTTTAGGCCCTCGGGGATATTCAAATGGGATGCCGGTATGCCCCTATTTTGATCAACCGATTGGAAGCGGGAAGAGACAGAGGTCAGATGACGGAAGTCAGAAGTCGGATGACGGAAGTCAGAAGTCAGATGACGGAAGCCAGAAGTCGGAAGGTGCCGTGCAATGATTTCAACCTGCAACGCGCAACGATAAAAGGGGTTACGGCCGAAACCGGAACCCCTTTATGTTTTTGTTGGTAGCGGGGATAGGATTTGAACCTATGACCTTCGGGTTATGAGCCCGACGAGCTACCAGGCTGCTCCACCCCGCAGCAAATGATAAACAAATATAGTTAAACCTCGACTGTATGTCAAGGTGTTTTTTGGGGAACCAGGGAGCGGATCGCATCCTTGATCGCCCGGCGCTTCTCTTCCGACGCGCCGGCCCATCGAACCAGGATCTTTTTTCTCCGGCTCGAATGGCCGGAGACGATTTCGATGTCGGATTTGGGCACTCCCAGGCACTTGGAAAGATAGGCCGCACACATTTTATTTGCCTCGCCTTCGACGGGAGGTGCGGTCAGCTTGATCTTGAGGGCATCGCCGTAAAGCCCGATGACTGCATTTTTGGAGGACCGGGGTTGGATGTAGATTGAAAGAACAACGCCATCCGGGGTTTCCTGAAGGAACAACATTTTGAACAAATTCTCTCTATGCTGCCGGCTTTTGCCGCTTTATGCTCTCGATGATGCGGGATGAAGAAATATCTTCCGTGATCGGGATCAGCACCACCCTTCCGCCGATCTGATCCATCAGCTCGTGGCCGTAAACCCGGTCCGAGGTATAATTGCTCCCTTTGGTCAAAACGGAAGGCTCCAGGCCGCGGATGACCTTTTCGAGCTCGCCGTTTGAAAAGACGACGACAAAATCGATGCCGTCCAGTGCACTGAGCATCTGCACTCGTTCTTTTTCCTTCAGCACCGGTCTTCCGGGCCCTTTAAGGCGGGCAACGGACGCATCATCGTCGATTGCGACCACCAGAACATCCCCCAATTGCCTTGAACCGGAAAAAAGCTGAATGTGCCCGGAATGAAGAAGATCGAAGCATCCGTTGGTCAATACGATCCGCTTGCCCTGTCGTTTGAACGCCTGGGAGAGTTTCGGCAGTTCGGAAACCTGTATCTGCTTCAAGACGGCGGCACTCCGATAAGGATTCAATGCGGCGGCAAGCTCTTCCGGGGATACGGCTGCGGTCCCCACTTTCCCGACCACAATGCCTGCTGCGGTATTGGCCAAGGCTGCGGCCGCCTGAAGAGGTGCTCCGCAAGCAAGCGCGAGCCCCAGCACCGCAATGACCGTATCGCCGGCCCCGGACACATCGTAGACCTGCCGGGCCTCGGCACGGATCTTGTGTACGGGCAGGTTTCGCTCGAACAGCATCATCCCCTCTTTCCCGCAGGTCACCAGAAGCGCATCGAGATCGACGGCGCCAAGGATCCGGTTCCCGGCTTCGATCAGCTCGGATTCGGATCGGATGTCTATCCCGGCAGCGGCCGCCGCTTCCTTTTTGTTGGGGGTCAGCAGCCGAAGCCCTGAATATTTCCTGTAGTCCAGTCCCTTGGGATCGGCGATTGCCGTTTTCCCATGCCGCCTGGCCGTACCGATCACATGGGATAAGAGATCCGGGGTGACTACCCCCTTTCCGTAATCTGAAACCAGGACCAGATCGACTTCCGGAATCTTGGAAAGAATCGTCTTCATCATCGCCTGCAGGGTCGGCTCGGAGATCTCTATTCGACTTTCCCGATCGATTCTGAGCACATGCTGATTGGCGGCGATGATTCTGGTCTTACGCGTGGTGCAGCGGCCGGATTCTTCCATCACCCCTTCCGTGTCGACGGAAAGCTCCTGCAGCCGGGTTCGAAGCAGGCCTCCTTCCCGATCGGAGCCGACGACCCCTGCCGTACACACCTTGGCGCCGAGGGAGACCAGGTTCTTTACAACGTTTCCGCATCCGCCAAGGGTGTATTCTTCATCATCGACGGCCACCACCTGAACGGGCGCCTCCGGCGAAATGCGATCGACACTGCCCCAGAGGTATTCGTCGATCATCAAATCGCCAACGACTAGAATACTGCAGTTTTTGAAATCATCGATATTCATACTAGAAACCAAATTCCAAGTATACAAGCTCCAAATTACAAACAATAATCAAGTATGCAATAATCAAAATCGGTTGAAAGGTCAAATGCTCGACTCATTGAGTGTTTCAAATCGACAACCAATGCCCTCTGCCGTGGCCTGCCGTCCGTCATCTGTCATCTGTCATCTGGCTTAGGCTCTGTTTGAATATTTCTTCATTTGATTGCTTTTTCTTATTGTTTGGAATTTGGAGCTTGGAATTTGGAATTTTAAAGAGTTCCGTCAGGAATTTCGGAGGCCGCACCACCCTGCCCTCGGTGTTTACGCATGGATGCCGGGTGTAGCCCTCTGCGGCCAGTTGCTCATCTGTTCGGTAAATCCGATAATCGAATTTGAATCCACCCTTCATCCCGCGGTCCAGGTGCGTTTCAATCGTCAGCATCTCATCGTAGGCAATCGGGGAGAAATACTTGCAGTGCGCCTCGGACACCGGAAGAAAAATTCCGCTCTCTTCGATCTTCTTATACGTCAATCCGAGGGAGCGGATCAGTTCGGATCGCCCGATTTCGAACCAGCGGAAATAATTCGCGTAATAGGCATTTCCCATCCGGTCGGTATCGGCGTAAATGACCCGGCAGGCGGTTCGATTATACATCGCAGATTTATCCATTCCTCTATGCCCCTGACTTTACTTACTTTATCTTACGCGGTGATCCACAAAGCGCAAGTGAGAAATCCAAACGAGCATAGCTTCCGGTACACTTGAGGCAACCTGGTCCACCTTTCCGCCTCCCCCAACCCCTCCCACCCGGGGAGGGGAGCTTTTGTTCCCTCCTCCTCGATGGAAAAGGGTTGGAGGCGCGCCCCGTGCTTGGGGGTGGTGATGGTCTTATTTATCATATTTATCATTTTTATCGTCGAGCTCCAGATTCTTCCGGACGATTTTCTTCAGCTCGGAATAGCTGCGGCACACCTCCAGATCCGGAAACTCCTCTTTTACGTTGTCCGGAGGATTGAACAGGACACCTTTGTCCGCTGCCTTGAGCATTTCGATGTCGTTGTAGGAATCGCCTACGGCGAGCAGCCGGAAATTGAGCTGCTTCAACGCCGCGACCGCCTTCTGCTTGCTGTTCTCCTGTCTGAGACGATAGCCTGTGATATATCCGTCCGGATCGATTGACAAGGAATGGCAAAACAGGGTCGGCTGTCCGAGCTTTTCCATCAGGGGCCCTGCAAACTGGATAAACGTATCCGAAAGGATGATCAACTGGGTGCACGCTCTCAACCAATCGACCATTGCAGCAGCCCCCTCGAGCGGCTCCATGCCTTCGATAACCTCCCGGATATCGCTCAGTTTCAAACCATTTTCCTTCAGAATGGCAATCCGGCGCTTCATCAGCACATTGTAATCGGCGATTTCCCGGGTGGTAAGCTTGAGCTCGCGGATCCCGGTTTTTTCCGCCACTTCGATCCATATTTCCGGAATGAAGACCCCTTCGAGGTCCGAACAGACGATATGCATGCCGCTTCCTTTCATTCGATTCGATATTCGTCGACTTCCTCGTCTTCGATCCGGATGACCATCGGCTTTTCACTGACTACATCCAGAGGGGCGATCTCGGACAACGCCTTCTTCATATCCAGTTCATTGGCAAGATGCGTCGTCATCACGATTGGAACCGAACCGTTCGTCTTTCTCCCCTTCTGGTGAACGGTTTTGATGCTGATGCCGTGGTTTCCAAGAATCCCCGAAATGGTGGATAAAACCTTGGGCCGATCGAGGACCGACAGCCGGAAATAGTACTGGGTGCGGATTTCATCGATGGAGAGAATCGGAATCTTTTTCCGATTTTCCATCTGGTAGGAGAGCAGCGGTACTCTTCCCACCGCCCCGTGCAGGAGGTTTCGGGCAATATCCACCGTATCGCTGATGACTGCGCTTGCCGTCGGCATCATGCCGGCGCCATGGCCGTAAAGCATGATCCGGTCGATCGCATCTCCGGCGACCGTGACCGCATTCAAGGTTCCGCTCACGTTGGACAGCGGATTGCTCAACGGGATCATGGTGGGATGGACGCGCGCTTCGATGCCGTGGCCGAAGTTCTTTCCGATGGCAAGAAGCTTGATTTTGTACCCGAACTGCGCGGCGAAGTGGATGTCCATCGGTGTGATGTCCGAGATGCCTTCGATGTAGATATCGTTCAGGTCGACTTCCGTTCCGTACGCCAGGGAGGTTAAAATCGTCAGCTTGTGTGCGGTATCGTGTCCTTCCACATCCAGGGCGGGATCGGCTTCCGCAAACCCTTTTGCCTGCGCATCGGAAAGTGCGGCTTGAAACGAAATCCCTTCTTCCTCGATTTTGGTGAGGATGTAGTTGCAGGTGCCGTTCAGGATGCCGGTCATCGATTTGATCCGGTTTCCAACGAGCGCTTCCCGCAGAGTCTTGATGATCGGCATGCATCCGCCGACGCTTGCCTCGTAAGCCAGATCCACCCCGCGATTTGCGGCTGCCTGGAAAATTTCATTCCCCTGACTCGCCAGAAGCGCCTTGTTTGCCGTAACCACGTGCTTTCCGTTTCGAATGGCCCTTAACATCAGCTCCTTTGCGATCCCCTGTCCTCCGATCATCTCCAGAATGATATCGATTTCCGGATCGTCTGCAACCGACCGGGCATCGGTTGTCAGAACCCCCTCTTCGAACCGGACGCCCCGGTCTCTTTTGATATCGATGTCGGCCACCCGTTTCAGGTGCAGTCTTGCACCGACGCGGGCATCCAGAAGGTCCGCATTCTCGATCAGGATTTTCACCACACCGGTTCCCACCGTTCCGCATCCGAGCAGTCCGATATTGATTCTTTTCATATTCCGTCACTTTCCGGAGGCCGAAAGCGGCCTCGACCGATTTTTCCTTCCAATGGTAGTTCATTACATGAACCGGTATGCGATTGTCAAAAATTGTTTTTGACTTTTCTATTCGATTCGTCTACTTTCTTAAAAAAATTGAGTTGTAAAAGCTTGTTGGGATGAACCCGGACGGGAAAGCACTCGAACGAAACACCCGAACCGGCCGATTCGGCAAAATCGGCACGTTCTTTTCAAATCTCTTGAGCCGGATCGCAAAGGCGCAGGAAATTCATCCTGCCTGCAGAAGTTGAGCCCCAAGAGCTGCCGGCACCCGGAGGATGCCCGAGGTCGAAAAACGAGACGGATCATGATGAAAAAACGATAAGCCGGTACCTGTCCGCGGCATCAGCGCCATGCGCGACAATACCGGTTTTTTGCACCGGGCCTTTGCAGGCGCAACCAAAACCCGATTGGGCGAACTTAAAGAAGCATCATGGGCAACTATTGGTTTCCGGTCGCATCCTTCCTTTTATGCCTGGTATTGACGCCGCTTGTCAGGAGGCATGCCCACAACCACGGCTGGATCGCCCATCCGACAAAAGACCGCTGGCATAAGCGTCCGACAGCCCTTGCGGGCGGCATTGCCATCTATGCATCTGTCGCGATTCCCCTTTTTTTTATGGCGGATTTTTCCACCCTGATCCCCCACTTTTCCAGAAATTCGATTCCGGCCCCTCTTCCCTCGATCGATGCGGTCGTATGGATCGGGGCAAGCTTTCTTTTCCTGCTCGGTCTTTGGGACGATTTCTTCGCCATCAAACCGCATACCAAACTGGTGGGGCAGATCCTTACGGCATCTCTTGTCGCCTTTTTCGGATTCAGGCTCCACTGGCTGGAATCGATGACCCTGGATACCACCCTGACCATCCTCTGGATCATCGGGATCACCAATGCCTTCAACCTGCTGGACAATATGGACGGGCTCTGTGCAGGCATCGGCTCGATCGCGGCACTTTACGTTTCGCTGCTCGTATCGAACATCATGCCGGAAGCCGGGATAGCGGCAACGATTCTTTTTGCGGCATTGACCGCCTTTCTTTTCTACAATTTCAACCCGGCCTCGATTTTCATGGGCGACAGCGGCAGCCTCCTGATCGGATTTACGGTGGCGGTTCTAAGCCTCTGCTATTCCCACGCAGGATCCGGAAACGGCCTTTCCTCCGTCGCCGTGCCGATTCTTCTCCTGATGGTTCCGATCTTCGATACCACGCTGGTGACGCTGATTCGGATCCTGAGCGGGCGCAAGGCATCGACCGGGGGCAGAGACCACACCTCGCATCGACTGGTGTTGATGGGCTTCAGCGAAAAGGGAGCCGTCCTCTTCCTGTACTGCATCGCCGGCGTATCCGGGCTCTCGTCGATTTTCGTGCATACGCACGACACCTTGACCTCACCGGTTGTCATCGTACCGGTCGCACTCTCTTTCATCCTGATGGGAGTCTACCTGGCCCAACTCCGGGTCTATCCGGAAGAGGAATTTTCCATTCTTAGAAATCGATCCTACACTCCGATTCTGATCGAACTGACCTACAAGCGGCAGCTTGTTTTGGTGATGCTCGACTTCTTTCTGATCGGATTCGTCTATTATGTTTCCTACCGGCTGCGATTCGATGCACCGGATTTTCCGTTCTATTTCAAGATATTCCTTCTTTCCCTGCCGGCGGTGATCGCCTGCAAGTACATCGCTTTCTTTTCCATGGGCATCTACAGAGGCATCTGGGGATTTATGGGCATGGACGACGTTTATGCCTGCCTGAAGGCATCGACCTTTGCCTCGCTGCTGTCTGTGGCCGCCGTCACCTTCATCTATCGATTCGAAAATTTCTCCAAGGGGATCTTTATCATCGACTGGCTGCTGACCACCGGTTTTCTCATCGGTACGCGCGGTTCGTTCAGGCTTTTTTCGGAGACGATGAAACGGAAGACGCTTTCCGGCGATGCGGTCCTGATCTACGGGGCAGGCCGAGGCGGGGAAATCCTGCTGCGTGAAATCATCAACAATCAGAACCTCCGGATCAAACCGGTCGGGTTCGTGGACGACGACATCCTCAAGATGGGGAAAAAACTCCAGGGATATCCGATCCTCGGCACCGGCAGTCAAATCGAGGAGCTCTTGCCGAAACACCATGTGGACGGACTGCTGATCTCGTTTCGGAATCAGGGTCCTGAAAAGATGGAGGCGATTCGAAAGCTTTGCAGGAAAAACAACCTCTTTCTGAAGCAGTTTACCATCTGTCTCGAACCGGTACCGGTTGAAGCGGGTGAGTCCCGTGCATCCGATCTATCCAATTTATCACCGGGCCTTTCCCCGGGTTTATCCCCTGATTTATCACCCGGCTTAACACCGGGCGGCCGCCACCGTGCCGCTTGATTGACGAAATGATCGTTCTCGGCATCGAAACCTCCTGCGATGAAACAGCCGCCGCCGTCGTGATCGACGGAAGGAAGTGTCTTTCATCGATCGTATCCTCCCAGATCGAAGTGCATCATCGCTACGGCGGCGTCGTACCGGAGCTTGCTTCCAGAAAGCATCTGGAGGCGATCGTACCGGTTGTCCGGCAGGCGCTGCAGACAGCCGGCATGGATCTGAACCGGATCGAAGCGATTGCGGCAACCCAGGGGCCGGGCCTGGTGGGGGCGCTTCTGGTCGGTTTTTCATATGCAAAGGCCTGTGCCCATGCGTTGCGGATTCCATGGGTGGGGGTCGACCATCTCGAAGCTCACATCAATTCGGTTTTCCTCGAACCTTCCTTTCCTCCGTTTCCTTTCGTGGCACTGCTTGCCTCCGGCGGCCACACATCGATCTACCATGTGACCTCTCACACGGAAATGAGGCCGATGGGACGCACCCGCGACGATGCCGCCGGCGAGGCGTACGACAAAGTGGCCAAACTGCTCGATCTGGGATATCCGGGCGGGCGGGTGATCGATTCGCTGGCCGAGCGGGGAGATCCGAAAAAAATCAAATTTCCAAGAGCTTACATCGACAGGGAGAGCTTCGATTTCAGTTTCAGTGGAATCAAGACGGCGGTCAGCCGATATGTTCAGGCCCATCCGCAAACCTACCGGGATGAAATCCCCGACATCGCAGCCGGCTTCCAGGAAGCGGTGGTCGATGTGCTGACCCACAAACTCTTCCATGCGGCTGCACGAACAGGCTGCAACCATATCGCCCTGGTCGGAGGGGTGGCTGCAAACCGCCGTTTAAGAACCAGGGTCAGAAGAAAAGCCCTGCGGGACGGCTTGGAAGTCCACATCCCCGCAATCGAGCTGTGCGGAGACAACGCCGCCATGATCGCCGCGGCAGGCTATCATCATCTGGCCGCCGGGAAACGTTCGCGCCTGAGCGACGATGTATACTCGAGGCAGCGGGGGTAGAAGCCGGAGGTCGGAGGTCAGAAGTCAGAGGTCAGAAGTCAGAGGGAGAGAGGGAGAGCGGGAGAGTAAAATTCCAAATTCCAAGCTCCAAATTCCAAACAATAAGAAAAAGCAATCAAATGAAGAAATATTCAAACAAAGCCAGATGACAGATGAATTTCAGTGGCATGCAACGTTCAACGATTTCAACGTGAAACGACCTTCTCCCTAATCCCTGATCCCTAACCCCTAATCCCTAATCCCTGATCCCTAACCCCTAATCCCTAATCCCTGATCCCTAATCCCTAACCCCTGCCGACAGGTATTTTTCCTTGAGTTCCAGGATGCGTTCGACGGACCGGATCGCCTTTTTGCGATTCTCATCGGAGCTGCGCAGGAGTGAAAGAAAGGTTTCGTATGCGGATTCGATCTTGGAGCTCCGGTGACAGATCAAGACCAGATCGATTTCAGCCGCCGAAATCTGCTCGATTGCCGCGCCAAGGTCGAAATGGTTTCGGATGGCTCCCATATCCAGGTCGTCTGTCATGGCGACCCCGTCGAAACCGATCCGATCCCGCAGCAAATCCTTTGCCAAAGCCGGAGAGAGGCTGGCCGGCCATTCTGCATCGACCTGCGGATATAGAATATGAGAAAGCATCACTCCGGCGACGCCGCAGGAAACGGCCTCCCGAAAAGGAGCAAGATCGGTCTCTTGGAGAACCAAAGGATCGATATCGAGGGTCGGAAGATCCATATGCGAGTCGAGAAGCGTCCGGCCGATCCCCGGGAAATGCTTGGCAACGGCCATGACATTCCGCCGCTGCATCGTTTCGATGACGATCCTTCCGAGAAGCGAAACCCACTTCGGATCATGTCCGAAGGCCCTTCCGGCCATGACGCTCTGAAATCCTTCCGGGGCCACATCCAATACCGGGGCAAGATCCATGTTGACCCCGATGCCGGCAAGCTCGGAAGCGGTGATTTCGGCAAACCGCACCGCGTCCGCTTCACTTTCCATCTTCGGATTTCCCGGAAATTGCGTAAACGGCGGCTTGAGCCTTGCGACTTCTCCCCCTTCCTGATCGATTGAAACGAATAAAGAGGGAAGCCCGCAGGATCGGGCATAGTCCTGAATGTCTGCGGTAAGCTGCCGGATCTGCACGCAATCGACGATATTGCGGGAAAACAGGACGACCCCGCCGATATTCACGCGATCGATCAGAATCCTTAGATCCCGGTCCAACTTCGTTCCGTCGAAACCGATCATCAACCGTTGGCCGGCAAGCCGCTCATCCGAAAAAGAGGAGATGTCCATGTTTTCTCCAGGAAATGGAATCGCCGCCATCTGTACCACCGGAAAAGATCCGGCGCAAGGGGAACTTGTTTTTTTACTTGCCGAGCTGGTATTTCCGAACGGCCTGGTTGTGCTCGGGCAGCGAAGAGGAGAAGTGGTGGGTCCGATCCTGTCTCGCGACAAAGTAGAGGAACTCGGTTTCTGCCGGGAAAAGAGCGCACTCGATCGCAGCGGACCCGGGGTTCGATATCGGCCCGGGTGGAAGTCCCTGGATTGAATAGGTGTTGTAAGGGGTCGGCGCTTTCAGGTGCATTCGGGTCAGATTCCCGTCGAAACCGGCGATTCCATAGATTACCGTGGGATCGCTTTCAAGACGCATCCCTTTGCTCAATCGGTTGTGAAAAACGGATGAAACGATCGGGCGCTCGGCCGGGACACCGGTCTCCTTTTCGATCATCGAGGCCAGGGTGACCACTTCATGGATGGAGAATCCAAGCAACTCGGCCTTCCTTTTCCATTCCGGCTTGAACTGCCGCCAGAAATGGCCCACCATCGTAGAAATGATCTCATCCGGGGTGATGCTCAAGGGAAACAGATACGTCTCCGGAAAAAGGTACCCTTCGGCGGAATCCGCATCGATTCCCCGGGAGCGGACAAACTGCGGATTCGTGGCCAACCTGGTAAATTCTTCCGCCGTAGACAATCCGGATTCCTTCATCACATGGGCGATCTGCACGAGGGTATAGCCTTCCGGTACGGTCACTTTGTGGAGCCGAACCTTTCCGGAAGCGAGCACCTGGAGGATGGCATCCGGGGACATGGACGCAGAGAGAAGGTATTCGCCGGCTTTGACTTTCTTGTCATACTTCTTCAGCCGGGCGTAAGCCCTGAGTTTGATCGGATGTTCCAATAGGCCGGCCTCTACCAGGTTCTCGGCGACATTTCGGAATCCTTCCCCCGGGAACACGATGAATGCCTTTTCCCGGGCACCGGCTGCGGTTGGAGTATCTGCAAACCGCACCAGGTCTACATAGAGGTAGAGGAAGCTGAAGAAAACGGCGGCCGCAAGGACAACAGCGGTCCAGAGCCACATTTTAAATGAGGGTTCACCCGTATGTTTTTCATGATCTTTTTTGCCGTTCTGCATTGGAGTGGGATCATAATTCGGTGTGCGGCCTGTCGTCAATCGGTAATTGGGGGTTGCGGGTTGCGGGTTGCGGGGTTTCCGTCAAGGCGAAGATTGCAGGTTGCACGTTGAACGTTGCCGGTTTATGGCTCCGTCCCCCGGCTTTGCGGATGATCGGATACCTGCAGATCATGGATTTCCCGATCATTTCCCGATCATGGATTTCCTTGATTTCTTTGCGCTTATGCGTGAGAATGTCTTCGAGGAACGACGAATATGGCAGCCGAACGTAAGATGGAAGAATACAATGGATTCGAACAGGGACCGATTCGCCCCCCCAGCGAGGCATACAGCCTGCTGATCCGGGTTACCCGGAACTGCCCCTGGAACCGGTGCACCTTCTGTCCGGTGTACAAAGAGGCTCGATTTTCCATCCGGCCCGTCGCCCATGTCAAGCAGGATATCGATGCGGTTTACCGGTGCATCGAAACCTTCAGGGATGCGGAAGACAGCAGGGGTCGCATCGGGAGATTGGAGGCGAAAAACCGATCCGGCGAAATCGGAAGCGAGGACCCCCGCGCCTGCCAGGCGGCCCTGCATTGGTACGGAAGCGGAATGAAATCGATATTCATCCAGGATGCCAACAGCCTCGTCATCAAACCCTCCGACCTGGTGGAGATCCTTTCGCATTTAAAGAACCGGTTTCCCTGGACGGACCGCATCACCTCCTACGCCAGATCGCATACGATCGCCCGAATTACGGATGAGAACCTTCGGGCCATCTCCCAAGCCGGCCTGAATCGAATCCATATCGGGTTGGAGTCCGGCTCCGATGCCGTGTTGAAGATGATCCGGAAAGGCGTCGACAAGGAGACCCACATCCGGGCGGGGATAAAGGTCAAAAAAGCGGGAATGGAGCTTTCCGAATACATCATGCCCGGACTCGGCGGCCGGGAGCTCTCTGAAATCCATGCGCTGGAAACCGCGGATGCGCTGAACCGGATCGACCCGGATTTCATCCGGCTGAGGACCCTGGCGGTTCCGGACGGCATTCCGCTCTCTGCCCGGCTTCATGAGGGGAGCTTCAAGAAATGCACCGACCGGATGATGGTACAGGAGATCCTCCTGATGATCGAAAACCTGAAAGGCATTTCCGGCAGGGTGCAAAGCGATCACATCTTGAATCTTTTCCAGGAAGTCGAGGGGAAACTCCCGCAGGACAAGGACCGGATGCTTGCGCCGCTTCGCGAATTTCTGCAGATGGACCCGAAGAGGCAATGCCTCTATCAGGTGGGAAGGCGTCTTGGGATCTTTTCCCGATTGAGCGACATGGAAAGCCCCCATCGTCTGGCGAAAGTGGAGAAGGCCTGTGAGCAGTACGGAATCGGGCCGGATAACGTGGATGAAGCCGTAGATGAACTGATGAAGCGGTTTATATAGGAGCGTTCTGGGGTTTTCCCGCCTTGGCGGGATTCAGCTCGTGCTGCCGGCGGGTCTTCCGGCCTCTGATTTCCGACTTCTGATTTCTGTCTTCTGATTTCCGATTCATCCGAGGCGGTCGATGACCGCCTGTGTCAACTGCTTTGTCGTGGCTCGGCCGCCCAGATCGGGCGTATGGTTGTTCGGATCCGAAAGCGCACCTTCCACCGCCTTCTCGATTGCCGAAGCCGCCGGATCCTCCTCCAGGTGCCGCAGCATCAGGGCGCCGCTGAGAATCTGGGAAACCGGATTCGCAATCCCTTTTCCTGCGATATCGGGGGCAGTGCCGTGCACCGGCTCGAACAGACAGGCCTTTGTTCCGTAAGTGGCCCCCGAACCGATCCCCAGGCTTCCGGCGGCCGAAGAACAGAGGTCGGAGAAGATGTCTCCGTATTGGTTGGGCATGACGGCCACATCGAATTCCGCGGGTCTCGATACCATCAGGGCGCAGGAGGCGTCGATAAAGCGCTCGTTGAAGCCGATTGCCGGATACTCCATTGCAATCTTTCGGGCTGCCCGCACGAAGAGCCCGTCTGTCTGCTTCAACACATTGGCCTTATGGACGGCGGTCACCTTTTTCCGCCCGGCGGCCGCTGCAAACTCGAAGGCGAACCGGACGATCTTTTCGGAAGCTTTTCGGGAGATGATTTTCAGCGCGACTGCCGTGTCGTCGCCCAGCGTGTACTCGCTTGCGATATAGATGTCCTCGCTGATCTCCCGGATGACGGCCACGTCGACACCCGGTATGGGTGCGGGCACACCGGGATAACTTTTCGCCAGACGGACCGCGGCATACCCACCCCCCTCGCGCCTCAGCGCGTTGGTGGCGCTGTTGTAAGCTCTCCGCACATGCCCGTCGAGTCCTTCGTTTCTTATGCACGGGCGGATCATTTCATCTTCCAGTTCGACGGCAAACGGCCCCTTGAATCCGATGCCGCAGTCGAGATAGGCCGCAAGCGTTTCGTTTGGAAGCGGAGTGCCGTACTTTTCCTTCGCATCCAAGCCCCCCTCCAAACGGACCCAATCGATGCCGACGCCGCAGGCCGCAATCACGCGGCAGGCCGCATCGACGATCTCCGGCCCGATTCCGTCTCCCCTCAGCAGCGCAACTCTGTGCATGAATCCCCCTCCGACTCGGAAGCGATGGAGCTTCGATGGACCGTATGCCGGGCGCATCCTGCGCCTCCGATGATTCGTTTCTTTTCTGTTTCACACTGCAATATTTCACCGGTTTTTTCAACAGGAATAAAATGATATACTGCCCATCCGAAGCACCCGCACGGGATGTCTTCGTCTTCCCTTCGAAACAGCGGATATCTTCCCGTTCCGCTTTGCTGAAGAGGGGCAAAAGGAGGGTCCGATGTATCTGGTGACAGCGGAAGAGATGAGGGAAATGGACCGGAAAACCATCGTGTCCTTCGGTCTTTCCGGGAGGTTGCTGATGGAGGCGGCCGGAAGAGGGGCTTTCGAATGCCTGCTGAAGGAGTTTCCGTATCTACTGAAAGGCGGGGCAGCCTGCCGGGTCGGAGTTGCCGCGGGCCGCGGGAACAACGGCGGGGACGGTTTCGTCATCGCACGACACCTTGCCCGCACGGGGGTGCGCGTCACGGTCTATCTCCTGGCGGCCCGAAGCGAAGCCGCCGGAGACGCTGCGGAAAACCTTCATCTGCTCGAACCGCTGAAGATACCGGTGGTCGAAATCAAGCATGCGGAGGAATTCGATGCCGCCAAAAGCGACATGCAGCAGAACGATCTTTGGATCGATGCCATCCTCGGCATCGGATTGAAATCGGATGTGAAGGGATATTTCAAAGAGGTGATCCGGTTTCTCAACAGCCTGGAAAAGCCTGTTTTTGCGGTCGATATCCCGTCGGGACTCAATTCGGACACAGGACAGCCCTGCGGGATCTGTATACGGGCGAAGGCAACGGCCACTTTCGCCTTCCCCAAAATCGGCCACTTCCTGTATCCCGGTGCGGAATACACCGGAAAGCTCCATATCGTCGATATCGGGATCCCCTCCCACATCGTGGAAGAGATCGGGCCGGCGCAGCGCATTCTCACGCCGCCGGACATTCAAGCCGAACTGATTCGCAGGGATCCGGATGCCCACAAGGGGAGAACCGGACACCTCCTGGTCCTTTCGGGATCCGTCGGCAAAACCGGGGCGGCGGCGATGACCGCCTTATCCGCGATCCGATCCGGTGCGGGGCTTGTGACGCTCGGCATCGCAGAGAGTCTGAATCCGATCGCAGAAACGCTTGTGCTGGAAGCCATGACGGTTCCGCTTCCCGAATACGGTCAGGGCTATATCGGTGAATCGGCATTCGAACCGGTGATGGAGCTCCTCAAGGGAAAGCAGTGTCTTGCGATCGGACCCGGCATCGGAACGGCACCGGAGACTGCGCGCCTGATGCATCGCCTGATTCGGAAGTGCCCGGTTCCCATGATCATCGATGCGGATGGGTTGAACAATCTGGCCGGACATACGAAGATCCTGAAAGAAACCCGGATTCCGATGATCTTGACCCCGCACCCGGGAGAGATGGCACGACTGACCGGAACCCCCGCCGGGGAAATCCAGAAGGACCGCATCCGCACCGCAAGAGAATTTGCCGTTTCCCATGGCGTCCACGTCGTTTTAAAAGGCGCCCGCACGGTCATTGCGCATCCGGATGGCACCGCCTGCGTCAATCCCACCGGAAACCCCGGGATGGCCTCCGGCGGCATGGGGGATGTCCTGACCGGTATCATCGCCGGGTTGGTTGCCCAGGGGTATTCGATCGAATCTGCGGCACGCGTGGGCGTCTATCTGCACGGCGCGGCCGCCGATACCTTGAGCCGGAGCATCGGGCCGTTCGGATTCCTCGCAAGCGAGGTGATGAATGCGGTTCCCGGAGAGGTCAAAAGGCTTATGGAATCGTAGGATTCCGGATGCCGGATACTGGATACTGGATACTGGATGCCGGATACTGGATGCTGGATGCCGGATCCTGGATAATAGAATGAAAATGATGGCGAAGACTCCAGAGTACCGGATCCAAATCGATAGCCTTTCGGCGGAAGAAACCCGCAAGCTTGGAGAAATCATCGGGAAGGGGATCTCCACCGGGCTCTTCGTCGCGATGACCGGAGAGCTCGGAAGCGGCAAAACGGTATTCGTCCAGGGCCTTGCCGCCGGGCTCGATGTGCCGGGGGACGCTTACGTGACAAGCCCGACCTATACGCTGATAAACGAGTACCCCGCCCGAATCCGCCTGGTGCACTGCGATCTTTACCGCCTCGATCCGGACTCGGATTTTGAGGATATCGGAATAAGGGAGCTTTTTACCGGATCGGAGGTGGTGGCCGTTGAATGGGCGGAGCGGCTCGGAAATGATCTCCCATCCGATCGGCTCGAGGCACGCTTCGAGATCGTAAACGACGATGTTCGAAGGATTTATCTGACGGCGTATGGACAACTTCCCACGGATCTGTTAACAAAAACGATCCAGCCTGCGGTACCGGCTGAATCGAATCGAGGAAAAAGGAAAAAGCATCGAGGATAAAACCCATGAGCCTTGTTGTGCAGAAGTACGGCGGCACCTCCGTCGCCAACCTGGATCGCATCCGGAATGTCGCAAAGAGGGTCGCCAAGACCTTCGACCAGGGAAACCGCGTCGTGGTGATCCTTTCGGCCATGGCGGGTGCTACGGACGAACTCATCGGAATGGCAAAGCGGATCCACGAGTTCCCGGACAAGCGGGAGCTCGATGTACTGCTTGCCACCGGCGAGCAGACCACGGCGGCGCTGCTTGCCATGGTGCTCCAGTCGATGAACTACCCTGCCCGGTCTCTGCTCGGCTTTCAGGCCGAAGTCAAGACGGACTGCGCATTCGGCAATGCCCGAATCGTCGAAATCGGAGCGAGTCGAATCCGACAATATCTGGATCAGAATACCGTCGTTGTGGTGGCCGGATTCCAGGGGTGCGATTCCGACGGGAACATCACCACTCTGGGCCGCGGAGGATCCGATACATCGGCAGTGGCAATCGCCGCTGCGATTCGGGCCGACATCTGTGAAATCTACACGGACGTCGACGGCGTATATACCACGGACCCCAACATTTGCCCGAAAGCCAGGAAAATCGAGAAGATCTCCTATGAGGAAATGCTGGAGATGGCCAGCCTGGGAGCCAAGGTGCTCCAGATCCGTTCGGTTGAATTCGCCAAGAAATACAATGTCCCGGTCCACGTCCGGTCATCTTTTTCGGAGGAGAAAGGAACCATGGTGATGAATGAAGATTCCGAGATGGAACGGCTGGTGGTCTCTGCGGTCACCTGCGATAGGAATGAAGCCAGAATCGTCCTGAAACAGGTCCCGGATACCCCCGGAATCGCCGCAAAGCTTTTCGGGCCCATCGCCGATGAAGGAATCGTGGTGGATATGATCATCCAGGGAGCCCGTTCCGGAGACCGGAACGACATGACCTTCACCGTTTCTCAAAAGGATCTCAAGAAGGCTCTGGAGATTGCAAATAGAGTCGGAGAGGATATCGGCGCCGAAGAGGTCCAGGGCGACGGGGGCGTCGCCAAGGTATCGGTGATCGGGGTGGGGATGAAGAACCATTCGGGCGTGGCCGCAAAGATGTTTTCGACTCTTGCCGCAGAGCGGATCAATATCCGATTGATCAGTACCTCCGAAATCCGCATCTCCTGCATGATCGACGAAAAGTATGCCGAGCTTGCCGTACGCGCCCTGCACACGGCCTTCGGATTGGATAAACAGGAATAAGGCGTTCAGGGGTTCAGCGTTCGGGGGTTCACATGAAAGGATTCGGTCCCGAGCAGTTGAGGTTTGCCGCGGTACTGGCAGCGGTAATTCTCTGCGTGGCCCTCTATCGGATCTTTTTCCAGCCCTTCTGACGGAAGCGTTCAAGGGTTTCCCCGGCCGTGCCGCTTCCGGCACTCGATCGAATCAGAAACTGGATAGAAGAAAGCTGAACGCTGAACGCTGAACGCTGAACGCTTTGTAGTTTCACAAAAGGAAACCACATCTTCCGAAGACCGGATCGTCCGAATGCCTCACCGGGTGCGTTAATCCGGAATCTGCCGCTTGGCCGCCATCTCCGGATCGTGAAAGGGGATGATGAGATCGGCCATGTTCTTTACCCGGAGCGCACTCTCGTAAGCCTGTCGCATGTCCGTGTGAAACCCCGGAGGAATCACTTCCGGAACGACATCGGTCGCCCAGACCTGCTTTCCGGGGGCAGCGAAGTTTTCCGAGATACAACAGAACCCGGTAATGATCGCCAGTCCGGCGCGAGTTTCGACGGCTACCGACTGGATACCGGGGCTGTGACCCGGGGTGAAGAGCAGTTCGATTCCCGGCATCAGCTTTGCATCGCCGTCGACCGAATCGAATGGCAGATTTTCGAACAGATGCTTCTGGTAGACCCCGGCAAACATCGGGTGGGGATCGAGGGCGAACTCCAGTTCCTTCTTCTGAACGACGAACCTGGCGTTTGGAAGGTGCCGGGAATTTGCGCAGTGGTCGTACATGAGGTGCGTATGGATCACCAGTTTGATCTCTTGTGGGGTCAGCCCCACCTGCAGGAGCGCTTCTTTGAAGCCCATGACGTGCTCCACCGGTTCGGTGCGCAGCCCGGCCATGATCTCTGCCGAGCCGCTGGTATCGACCAGGACCGGAAATTTTCCGCCCTTGATGACGAAAAAGGGGCACGGAAGCGTCAGTCTTTTCCCGTAATTTCGTAGATAGGTGATCCGCCCCGCTTCGATTGCGATCCTTGTCGGGACAAGGGGGTGAATCGTCAATTCCATCTTTCCATGCCTCCTTTGCGTTGAAAATCAAGAACGCGAAACGGCGCTCAAGGCCGATTCAATCTCCTCTGCGATCTTTTCGACCGCGGCCAGCGGATCCTTTGCATCCCGGATGGGGCGCCCGATCACCAGATAGTCCGCACCGCTTCGAACCGCCCGGCCCGGGGTGGTGATCCGGCGCTGGTCATCGGCGGCCTTTCCGGGCGACTCCGGTCGAATGCCTGGCGTCACGGCGATGAAGTCCTTTCCGAATTCTTTCTTGATCGCTGCGACTTCAAGACCCGAGCAGACCACCCCGCAGCACCCGGCCGTATGGGCCGCAGCGGCTCTTTTCAAAACCAGCCTTCCCGGATCGGAACGGATTTCATCGTCGAACCCGGAAGCCCGGATATCCTCGGCCGAAACACTGGTCAGAACCGTAACCCCCAGGAGGCCCACCCGGCCTGCGGCCGCGGAGACCGCTGCCTCCAGCATGCGGGCGGATTCCCCGCAGTGGATCGTCGTAAGATCGACTCCCAACCCTGCGATTCTTTCTACGGCGCGGGATACGGTTTCCGGTATATCATGGAGCTTGAGATCCAGAAAGATCCTGGCCTTGCCCAAACGATGGATCGTATGGATAATTTCAGGCCCGGCGCAGATAAACAACTCCAGGCCGACCTTGAACATACCGATGCGGCCCGAGAGCAGACCGATATAATGCTCCGCTTCGCGGGCCGACGGAACATCCAGCGGAAAAACGATGAAATCTTTCGGCTGCTTCACCGGAAGGCTCCTCTTCAGGTTTCGTAATGCTGCTGCATCCACAGGCGGTACTCGCCGCTTTGAACCCGGCGAACCCAGTCCGGGTTTTGAAGATACCATCGTACGGTTTTCTCCAAACCGGTACCGAAGGACTCCGCAGGAGTCCACCCCAATTCATTTTCCAGCCTGCAGCAGTCGATCGCATATCTTCGGTCATGACCCGGACGATCCTTGACGAAGCGGATCAGTTCTCTGCGCCGTTTGATCCCCGCCTTCGGATCGATCTCATCCCCGACTCGATCCCCGATTCTATCCCCGATTCGATCCCCGATTCTATCCCCGATTCGATCTAGGATATCGCAGATCCGTTCGACCACATCGATGTTGCTCAGCTCGCACCGCCCGCCTACGTTGTAGGTCTCCCCCCTGCGGCCTCTTTTCATGATCTCCCAGATCGCCCGGCAGTGGTCCTCGACATAGAGCCAGTCCCGGACATTCCGCCCGTCTCCGTATACCGGCAGGGTCTTTCCGTCCCTGGCATTCAGGATCATCAACGGAATGAGCTTCTCGGGTAACTGATAGGGGCCGTAGTTGTTCGAGCAGTTGGACAGGGTGACGGCAATCCCGTAGGTGCGGCTGTATGCCCGCACCAGATGGTCGGAAGCCGCCTTGGATGCCGAGTACGGGCTGGATGGATTGTAGGGCGTCTTTTCCGTGAAGCAGCCGTCCGCACCCAGATCGCCGTAGACTTCATCGGTACTGACGTGGTGAAACAGCAAGGGCCGATCTTTAAATCGCCTCGCCAGCTCCAGCAGATTGAAGGTTCCGACCACATTGGTTTGAATGAAGGCATCCGGGGCTGCAATCGAACGATCCACGTGCGACTCCGCTGCAAAGTGGCATATGCTGTCGATTTCGAAAGCATCGAATACTCCGTTTATCGCCTCGATGTCGCAGATATCGGCCTGGATGAAACGGTATCGATCCGGGTGGGCCTCTTCGACTCCGGCCAGGTTCTCGGGGTTTCCGGCGTAGGTCAGTTTGTCCACATTTACGATTCTGCCGGAAAAATCCGACGCGGACAACAGATAG
>QZKK01000070.1 GCA_003599475.1 Desulfobacteraceae bacterium | reverse complement strand
TTCGGCACCACCAAAATGGTCACGCTCGACGGCGATTTGTGCGAGCATTCAGGCGCCATGACCGGCGGCCACCGCCACAAAAAAACCGGCTCGTTCAAAGAAAAAGAAGTCGCCCAAGCCCTTGAAGAAATCAACGAACGCTTCCAAAAGCTCGAAAAGAACGTCACCAAGCTCGAAGAAGCCCGCGCGGGCAACGAGGAAAAAATCACGCGCCTCCGCGAACTCAAGGCAAACCTCGAAGGCGACATCATCAAGGAGCTTTGAGTTCCCAGGTCATCCCCCAGTCGCAGGAGGTCGACTCCGGCCTTTGCATATCGGGCCGCCATGGCGCAACGGATCGAGGTGATTTTATCCAGCAGGAATTCAGCAAAGGGCCTGTTATCCATGAAATCGATCAGGAGCCGGTCCAGACCCCTCATTTCCCATGCAAGTTCAAATAGGGTCTGCTGCATGAATCCCGCCGCCGCCAGGCCGCTCCGATGGATCGACTCGACTTCTTCGTCCAGCTTTTCGTGGCACTCGATCTGCATTGGATCGGGGAAGTCAAACGCCTTCAATTCCGCCGGACTGTTCATGTTTCTGAGGGGACCGATGCGGCGTGTGTAGTGATGAAACTCCCCCGGCACAAATACTACTCCCCATTCATTCATTTTGGATCGGGGCGGCAGTTCAGAATGATATCGAGAGAAATCCCCGATCTCCCCGGAAGGACGAAAGGCGACGTTTCTCATTTCCCAGCCGAAATACTGATCCGGTGTAAGGTAATCCGGGCTGACATCGAGAATAAACCCGGAGCCCACTCCATAAATATCCAAGTGATGATCGGGGATGCCGGCATCGACCGCATCGTTGAAGATGCGCATCATGGCCGGTGTGAAGCGTGCACAACCGGGAACCTTGTCCGGAGCATCCCGGCGGAGCGCGCGGATCAGGCGCTCCCGTGGGGACATGCGGGCTGCTTTTCCTGATTTAAATTGGAACTGTTTTGCTTTCTGACTGCCGGGCGTTATCATCTGCAGTACTCCTTCATTCGTTTCTCGATTCGCTTTTCGCGCATACCGGTAGCAGAGGATCAGTGCCTCCCGTGCTCCTGAACCCACTTCCATACAGCGAGCATGTTGTCTCGAAAGGATCCGTCCGGAACAAATTTTTTTCCGAAAAAGGCCGTGCCGATGGTGAAGCCCCAGGCACCGGTATCCCGAACTTCGGCGATTCGCTGGTACGTGTCAATGCTGCCGGCTGAAACAACCGGCATCTTTTTTGTCGCCTGAACGACTGCCTTTAAAAGCTTCGGGGCGTCTCCCGTGTATCGGTAGGAAAGGAGATCGATTCCGTCCACCCCTTTGGCTTCAAGCGATTCGGCTTCTTTCGCGATGTCCTCGATCTTGCCGTCGAGGATACTCGGATGGTCATGAACGTGGCCGATAAACGGGTAGTATTTTACCGGTGAATTTTTCAGCAGGGCATGTATGGAATCAAAAAATACGGTTCCCATCAGAATGTCGAAGCCGCAGCTCAGAGCCAGATCGGCACCGGAAAGCCCCTCATCTTCCGAAAGGCTTACCACTTCGAGATAGGTTGTCTTGCCGGCTGACTTCATGAGCCTTACCAGCTTCTCCATTTCGTCTCTTCCAAGGCCGACATCTTTAAAGCCCCAGTGCTGCACCGGACTATCTTTTAATGTATCAAACAGCTCGATGGCGTTTTGCACGGTCTTGTCGTTGTGTGTCAGCATGACGATGAGTTCAGGTTTCATCAATTTCTCCTTCGCAGCGTTCCAAGCGTAGTGGGTGCAGAGGGCCAAATCGGCGCTAAGGCAGTTCGAAAACGGGGACTAGATTTTCGTAAAGCTTTACGTACCGGGTGTAGGCCCTGGAGTACACTTCGCGCTGCCTGGTGTCAGGTGTATATTCGCCTTTTACGTTTACTGAAGCGGCGATCGCCTCCTCCAGGCTTTTGTAGATACCGACTGCCTTTCCGGCAATGAATGCTGCACCGAGACACGCGGCATCCTGATCGTTTTCGGTCGTTACGATCTTTTTTCCCAAAACATCCGCTTTTATCTGATTCCATAAAGGGCTTTTTGCACCGCCTCCGAGACAAATCACTTCCTTGACCGGTATCTTCAGATTTTCCAGCACATCGATATTCCGCTTCACGATGAATGCAATCGCCTCCATGGCGGCTCTGATAAAATGAGGCCGCCCATGATGCAAGGTGAAGCCGAAAAAAACTCCTTTGGCCTTTGGATTGGCCTCCGGGGCCATGGCCCCTTCCAGGTGGGGCAGCATTACCAGGCCGCCGCAGCCGGCCGGCACATTCGCGGCCTCTTGATCGAGAAGCAGGTATGAATCTTTCCCCAAGGCATCGGCCACATCGATCTCCTGAGCGCAGAACCGATCGCGAAACCATTTCAGAACCATTCCGCCGCTGGTAAAGGTATGGGCCATGAAAAGATCAGGAATTCCGTGGCAGTGGCAAGGCATCCTGAATCCCGGATCCATGAAAGGCTCTTCGACAGTCGCACAGATGGCAAGAGCGGCTCCTGTATTTTCGCTGAAAAGACCGGGCCTGATATTGCCGACTCCGATTGCTCCCGCTGCCTGATCGAGTGCGCCCGTGGTTACCATCAGTTTGCTGCTCAATCCGATTTCTCCAGCCACCTCCGGAAGGAGCGGCCCGACCACTTCCCCGGATTCGCAGATTTCAGGCAGTCTGCTTTCTTCGAGCTCAAGACGCGCAAGCATTTCAGGCCACCACTTCTTTGTCCGGATATTCCAGTATACAGTCGATGAAAGCAACGAAGATTCAGCGACATATTTGCCCGTCAATCGATGAATGAAATAATCCTCGAGCAGCAAAAACTTATGCGCTTTCTGGAATAAATCCTCTCGATGTCTCTTGATCCAGAGAATCTTTGCCGCGGGCCAGGTCGGTACGATGCTCACCTGCCCGGTAATTTCATACGTGATTTTGCGCGGGAACTCTCGATCCAGAATTTCCGCTTCTTCCTGGGCTCGGTTATCCATCCAGACGATCGCGTTATGGATCGGCTGTCCCTTGTCATCGACGAGCACCAGGGTCTCGCCCTGAACGGACATGCCTAGGACAGAGAGGTCGCCCGGCGCAATTTTCGTTCTATCCAGCAGGTCTTGAATGCATTTCTTAAAGGAGTCCCAATAGACACCGACCGGCAGCTCAACCTCGAGGGGAGAAGGTGTGTGCAGTGCATATTCCTTTACACAGTTGCCGAGCACTCTGCCGTCCGGACGGACCACTGCGGCTTTGATGGCTGTGGTCCCAAGATCGATTGCCAGAATATACATGGTTTGACCTCCTCAACCGCTCTTCCTGAAGAAAATGAAAAATTTCTCCATTTCTGCTAAAGAATTCATTCGAGGTAAATTTAAATTTGTCCGATCCGATTCCATTCGGTGTGCGGACAGACAGACATTAGACGTTTAGATCTTTATTCGATCCCCTGAAGAAATGTCAAGAAAAAAACCGACATCATGACCGCCCGGCCGGATCCAACCATTTGTGTTTGGTCGCGGGGAGACGGTATCCTCTTGAAGCCGTCGGTTCGAGGGAAACGGTTTGAGGATGTCTGATCTATGCAAATTGAAGGCGAATCGAAGCGATTGACAACAAATTGTTTTGACTATAGAATCGGCTCTTCAGAATCTGAGGGAACAAGTGTTTTCGTTCCGGATTTCAGCTTTCAGGCGCAGGGGTGCGAATGAAGAACCCGAGCGCTTGCCCGGAGGCCCGCAGCGTGACCGCTTTAAGCAACGAGAGGGGGAACCGGTTGGTCGATTTTCGCAGGGTCTGGAAATGGCTTACGAGCGGATTTCTACTCCACTACGATCAGATCGATTCGCCCAACCGCTACAGGTACCTGCGCCGCAACATCATCATTCTTATGCTGGCCGTAACGTTGTTCCCCCTGTCCTTTATGGCCTTTATCAACTACCACCAGTACCACGCCAGTCTGACTACGGAGATCATCAACCCCGTTTACGCTTTGGCCAACAAGACCAAACATTCCTTTGAACTTTTCCTTGAAGAGCGCCTTTCCGCTGTCCGGTTCATCGCCTCCGCCTACTCCTTTGAAAATCTTTCAGATGATAAGACCTTAAACCGGATCTTCAGGGTGATGAAGTCAGAGTTCGGCGGATTCGTGGACCTGGGGCTCATCGACGGTCAAGCAAAGATGGTCGGCTATGCCGGTCCCTATGAACTGCTGGGAAAGACGTATTCGCAGCAGAGCTGGTTTCATGAGGTTCAGCTCAGAGGAACTTATGTCAGTGACGTTTTCATGGGGTACCGGAAATTCCCCCACATCGCCATCGCCGTTCAGCAGTTTTTGCAGGAAAAGGGGTGGATCCTCCGCGCCACCATCGATACGAGTAAATTCGGAGCCTTGATCGCCGCCATGGGGCTCGACCCGGAAAGCGATGCTTTCCTGATAAACCGCGAAGGAGTTCTCCAAACGGCCTCCAAATTCTACGGAAACGTCCTGGAAAAGTGCCCCTTTACAGCTCCTTTCGGAAAGTACAGCACATTCGTCGATGAGGGAATCGATCCGAAGGGAAGGGAGGTGCTCATCGCTTTTGCCCCTTTCCTGCAGCACGATTACACGCTGGTGTTGGTAAAGCCCCGCTCCGCCATCCTCCGCTCCTGGTACACGTTGAAGAGTGAGATGTTCTATGTTTATTTCATCAGTGTGGGGCTGATCATCCTGGTGACCCTGAAGCTTTCCGGCAATCTGGTGAAAAACCTCCGGGAAGCCGACGAAAAACGGGAACAGGCGTTTCGGGAACTTGAGCATACCCAGAAACTTTCCTCGATCGGGAGACTTGCTGCCGGTGTGGCCCATGAGATCAACAATCCGCTGGCGATCATCAACGAAAAAGCGGGCCTGATGAAAGATCTGGTCGGACTCGGGAAGGATTTCCCGCAGAAGGAGAAGTTTCTCGATCTCACACAGACCATCCTGAAATCCGTCGATCGCTGCAAGACGATCACCCACCGCCTGCTGGGATTTGCCCGCCGGATGGAAGTGAATTTCGAAACGCTCGACATCAACGAGGTCATTCGGGAAGTCCTCGGTTTTCTCGAAAAAGAGGCCCTCTACAGGAATATCGAGCTTCGGCTCAACTTCGCCGATGACCTTCCGCGGATCTCTTCGGACCGCGGGCAGCTGCACCAGGTTTTTTTGAACATCCTGACCAATGCGATCGCCTCCATTGAAGGGAGCGGTTTTATCACCGTGGCCACCTGGTCAAAAGATCCGGAAACACTCGGCATCGCCATTGCCGACAGTGGTTGCGGGATGTCGGAAGAAACCCTGCGTCATATATTCGAACCCTTCTTTACCACAAAACACGGGTACGGCACGGGGCTGGGCCTTCCCATCACTTACGGGATCATCAAGAAGCTGGGTGGAGATATCAAGGTGCAGAGCCGGGAGGGCGAGGGGGCGACATTTACGGTCATTCTGCCCGTCAATCCGGCCGTGCATTGAAAATATGGGGATGCCATGAAAGTGCTTCTTGTAGACGATGAGAAAGATTTTGTCGCGGCTCTTTCCGAACGGCTCGAGCTGCGCGGAATCGAAGCCGATGTGGAAACAGACGGCGAATCCGCCCTGAAGCGCATCGAGAGCGATCCGCCGCAGGTGGTCGTGCTTGACGTCATGATGCCGGGTGTCGGCGGCGTGGAGGTCATGCGGCGGATCAAAATCAAGCATCCGAATCTTCCCGTGCTGCTGCTGACCGGCCACGGATCGATTTCGGAAGGATCGGTCGGCAAAGCGCAGGGCGCCTTCGATTACCTGGCGAAGCCGATCGATATCGATGAACTGATCGTCAAGATGAAAGAGGCGCTGAAAGCGGGCGGTAGACGGTAGACGGTGGACTGAACGGAAAAGCTGGAGAACGGGATCATGGAAGAATCGAACATCAGAGAGATCGCATTTTTCGGCAGAATCACGGCGGGCGTCACGCACGAGTTGAAGAACGTGCTGGCAATCATCGGAGAGTCAAGCGGCCTGATGGAGGACCTGATCCAGATATCAAAGGAAAGCTCATTTCCCCATGCGGAGCGCATGCATCGGGCGATCGAAACCATCCGGGAACAGATTCAACGGGGAGTCGAGATCACCACCCGGTTGAATCGGTTTGCCCACGACCCGGACCATGCCGTCCGATCGATCGGTTTAAACGAGACCCTCGAAAACCTTGCCGCGCTGACCAACCGTTTCGCCAGGCTGAAAAACGTAGCGCTTGCCGTGCAGAAATCCGAGGAGGCGATTACGATCGAAAGCCGCCCGGTGATGCTCCAGATGGTTCTTTTCATCTGTATCGAATACGGTCTGGACATCCTGACCGCCGGAGGACGGATCGATATTCAACCGGCTGTGGAAGATGGAAACTCCCGTATCCGTTTCCGCTTCACGGATACCGCCGCCGAGCCTGCCGCAATGACCGCTGCGGCTCCCGGGGAAGAGAAATGGACGATGCTGGCACCGCTCCTTTTCGAGCTCGGGGCAACCGCGGAAAGGGATCACGCGCCCGGAAGCATGGTCCTTCATCTGCCCCGAACGATCCCTTCAAGGGGCGCTGTAGAAGAAAATCGATGAGCTCCCTTTTTTCAGATCCGATAACGAATCGTTCGGCTGGCCCGAGTCGCATCCTGATCGTGGAGGACGATGCGGTTTCCCGGAAGAACCTTTGCCGGCTTTTGCAGAAGGATGGCTTCGAAGTCTCCGGCGTCGACGGCGGACGCCAGGCACTCGATCGGCTTTCCATTGCACCGCATGATCTGGTCGTCACGGACCTGGTGATGGCGCAAATGGACGGCCTTAAGCTCATCACCGAAATAAAGAGCCGGTTTCCGGAGGTGGAGGTGATTCTGATCACCGGCTATGCCTCGATTCCAACCGCCATCGAAGCGATCAAAAAAGGCGCTTTTCACTACCTGGAAAAGCCGTTTCGGCCCGAGGAGGTCGTACACCTCGTCCGCCAGGCCGTGGAAAAGAAAAGGCTGCGCGACCGGGTAAGAGAGCTTGAAGCCGGAATATGTGCTACTTCGAGCGAACCGGTGCTGATCCACCAGAGCCGTCGGATGGCCGAGGTGGAGGCACTGATCAAAAAGGTGGCAGCGGTTGAATGCAACGTGCTTCTGACCGGGGAGTCCGGAACGGGAAAAGAACTTGCCGCAACGATGGTCCACTTCTACAGCAAACGGCGGGATAACAAGTTGCTCGGCATAAACTGCGGGGGCTTTGCGGAGGATCTGCTTGCAAACGAGCTCTTCGGGCACGAAAAAGGGGCCTTTACCGGAGCCGCAACCGCCAGAGCCGGACTTCTTGAGGCCGCCGACAGGGGCACCCTGTTTCTCGATGAGATCGGTGAAATGCCGCAGAGCATGCAGGTCAAGCTCCTCCGGGCGATTCAAAAGCAGGAAGTGATCCGGGTCGGGGGCAATGAACCGATTCCGATCGATATCCGAATCGTCTCGGCCACCAACCAGGATTTGAAGCAGGCGGTTCAAGCCGGGTTGTTCCGGCAGGATCTCTATTATCGACTCAATGTGGTTTCCATCTCCATTCCGCCTCTCAGGGAAAGAAAGAGCGACATCCCGCTTCTTGCCCACTTTTTTCTGAATCGTGCGGTCAAGCGGTCCAACCGGAAAATTACGGGTTTTTCGGAAGAAGTCGTGCATGCGCTGAAGAAGAATGCCTTCCCCGGCAATGTGCGGGAACTCGAAAACGTCGTGGAGCATGCCGTCGCGATGGCCCGGACCGATATCATCCAACTGAAAGACCTGCCCCCCGATTTTTCCGAATTGGATGCTTTCTCTTTCGACCGGCCGGAGCAGGCGATTCTCCCGCTGCGTGAGATGCAGAAGAAGTACATTCAGTGGGTGCTCGATCAGACCGGACGCAACAAAATCAAGGCTGCCGAGCTGTTGGGCATCGACCGTTCATCGCTTTGGCGCCACCTCAAGAAAAACGAAATCGATGAAGAATGATGCATTGTGCACCATAGATGTTTTATTTTGCGGCACACCGAATTTTCCTTTCTAATCCGCTAGTTTCATTTAAACCGGGTTTTCCGGTTGCAGAATGCATCACCGTCCTCACCTATCCTCGCCCTTATCGTTTTAAAATTACGTCCTGATTTCAAAGCCTTATCTCGAACCCTCGCTTCCGGCATCTTTCTTGCGAAGGGAAATTGTATCGATCGGAGCGAAAGCATCTTTTCATGGAAAAAAAAATAATGATCTTTTCCGATTCTTTAAAGCTGTACGAGGACGCCCTGCGGTACTCCGTTGCGCTTGCCCGACGGTTGAATTCGGAACTGACCCTGCTTCTTATCCTGTCGGCCCCGTCGAACGAAGGAATGAATGCAACGGGAGTCGTCGAGTCCATCTCGATGTTGGATGGCAGCGCGCGTGCGTTGTTCAAAGAGTTTTGCGATTCTTCGAAAGACGCAGGCCTTGCAATGGAAACGGCCGTTCGAGTCGGTAATCCGCAGTCCGAGCTGGTCAAATACCTGGCGGAGGCATCTTTTCAGATTCTGGTGTGGGGCGGGGAGGCGAATCCGATGACGGATCGTACCCATTGGCTGGCTCAGGTCAAAGGCAGGGTGAAGTGCCCCATCGTTATCCCGAGGAGAAAGCGGAAGGGTCAAGAAGTTGAGAAGATCGGAAGGCGGTGGACGGTAGACGGTGGACTGCACCCGAAACCGTGAACACTGAACACTGAATCCCGCCAGGGCCAGGGCGGGAAACGCTGAACGCTGAACACTGAACGCTGAACACTCACAAATAGAAAGGCAGGAGTGGATCCATGCAAATCATCTGTATTTCAAGCGGTATCGCTCAGGAATCGAAGCGGCTTGCCGAAGGGGTCGCACAGAAATTGGGGTACCCAATCCTCTGCAGGGAAGCGCTGCTGGAGGAGGCCATCAAGGAAGGGATACAAGTGGGAAAGCTGGAGACTTCGGTGATCAAGCCGCGGATATTTACGGATCGGCTGGCGCTCGAGCGGGAATATTATAAGGCTTTCATCACCTCGACCCTTTGCCGGACAGCCATGAAGGGTGGGCTGGTCTACTGCGGCCGTACCGGGCACCTGCTTTTTTCCGGCATCGGTCACGTTTTAAAGGTGCGCATCGTCGAGGATGAAAGCGCACGGCTCGAGTATGTGATGGAGAAGCTGAACCTCAATCATGCAAAAGCCCGCCGATATATCGAAGCCGTGGATGAGGATCGAAAACGCTGGGGCATATCGATGTACGGGATTTCTCCTGAGGAACCGTCACATTACGATGTCGTTCTGAATCTGGGAAGCATCAGCACGGCCAATGCGGCCGCAGCGGTCGTCAATATCGCCCAGCTTCCGGATTTTCAGCTCACGCCCGCCTCCAAACGCGCCATCGAAGACTTGATGCTCGCATCCCAGGCGCGCCTGCTGCTGGCCCGGGACAAACGCACCTTCCACGCCAATATCAAGGTGAGGGCGGACAAAGGCCTGGTTACCGTTACCTATCTTCCGCAGGATGCCGGAATGGAGAACGTCATCGGAGAGGTTCTTTCTCCACTGAAAGACCTGCACGAGGTTCGGACCACGATGGCTTCCACGAACATCCTCTGGATCCAGGAGGCCTTCGAGGCATCCTCCGAGACCTTTACACAGGTGGCCGAAATCGCGTCGAAGTGGAATTCGGCTGTCGAGCTCCTTCAATATAAGCCTGGAAGCGATCCCGAAAACGGCCTGGGGGAATCTGTAAATCCGGAGGCGGAGCCCCGAATCGCATCCATTTCAGGAGGGATCGAAGAGGACGAGGGGGAGCTGGTTTGTGAGGACCGGGGGATGAAAATGACCCAAGACGAACTGGCCCGCCTGGGCCTCTCCGGCGGCGGAAGAGTCATCTGCGGCGAAGGGGAGCAGATCGTAAAATCGATCGACCGCACGGTCCCCTACAGTCTGGTCGTCGTTGGAGATGTATTTCTCGACAAAGGGCATTCGGCGAGGCTGAGACTCGGACGCCAGTTGATCGGCTATTTGAGCGGGCATATCCGTGCGCCTGTGGTAAATGCCGATGAGCTCAAGGCACAGTATCTGTTCAGCCGGAGAGATTTTATTGGAATCATGGAGCATGTCGGGGCGGTCGCCTTCCTTCTCTTTCTGGTGTTCACCTACCAGGAGCCGATCATCCGCTTCATGACGAATGGAGATTTGAAATTTAAAATCCTCGCTTCGGCCGGCGTTTTCCTCTTCAGCCCGATTTTTGCCTACCTGCACGGAAATGTAGCCAAATCGGTGATGAAGCTGATCCGAATGGAGTAACTTAATGAGGGTTTCAGGTTTCAGGTTTCAGGTGTCAGGCTGATGTCCGGTTTCAGGTGTAGGGTTTTTCGGCCCTGGGGGAGCGTCTGAAACCTGAACACTGAACACTGAAACCTCCAAGTCGAACCCGGAAAGGAGCAAAGAATGCTGACGGTTTTTGGAGATATGTTCATTGCGCTCACCCTTTCAACGGCGCTTCAAGTGATCGTTCTCGGTTTTATCGGGGGGGTTCTCAGCGGCTTCATCGGAAGCGGGGGCGCATTCTTCATGACGCCCGGGATGATGAACCTGGGAATCCCTGGCGTGGTTGCGGTCGGGAGCAACATCACGCACAAGTTCGGCAAGGCCATGGTCGGGTCGAAAAAACATGGAGAACTGGGCAATGTCGACAAACGTCTCGGGATCTTCCTGATCTTCACCTCCTTTATCGGGATCCGGATCGCAGTCTGGATCAACAGCATTCTATTTGAAGCCGGAGGCGGAGGCCATGGCGAGGGCGGCGGAAGCGCAACCTCCAATCTTTACATCAGCATGGTTTTTATTCTGATCCTCACGGCGGTGGCCGTTTCCATGCTTCGGGATGCGCTGGGTTCGAAAAACAAGGATGCCGACCATCAGGGACCGTCCCGTAAGATTACCGACTTCATCGCCAGGCTTCACCTCCCGCCGTATGTGTATTTTCAGATTGCGGACGTGCGCGTCTCGATATGGATTCTGATGGTGGTCGGGCTTGCCACCGGATATCTGGCCGGCACCATCGGTGTGGGGGGGTTTATCGGAGTCCCCGGCATGATCTATGTATTCGGTGTTCCGACTGCGGTCGCAGCGGGAACCGAGCTCTATCTTGCGATGTACATGGGGGCCTTCGGTGCGCTCAATTACGCCTTCCAGGGCTTTGTCGACATCCGCCTGATGGTTCTCCTCTACCTGGGATCGCTATTCGGTGTCTTTATCGGCGCCTATGGAACCAAAGTGGTCAAGGAAAGCATGATTCGCATCGTCACCGGCACGGTGATCCTGTTGTGCGTGCTGAGCCGCGCCGTCGCGGTCCCCGTCTATCTTTCGCAGCTTAAATGGATCTCCATGGACAGCCGATGGGACATTTTTCTCAACTCCGGCAGCAAGGTGCTGCTGTTTGTGGCCGGGATTGCGGGAACCGGAATCATTCTCTATAATGTCATCGTTTCGTATCGCCGGAGGCGCAAGATCCAGCAAAGACTCCGATCTGCGCGGGAAGAGGCGCCCGGGGGGGAGATTCCGGTCCAGATGCCCAGCCAAGCGGGGTAGCGAGCCATCTATCCACTGATCTCAAGGAGATTTTTCGTATCCGAATGATTCCAAATTCTTGGCAAAAGGGGGCAACCATGAAGAGCATTCGAAAAAGATTTCAGGACTGGATGACCGTGATCACTTACGCGGAAGCCGGCGAGCCGTCCATGGGGGTGAATCTGGCCGGAGGAAAGACCGCCGGGAAAGCGGAAGCCGTGCTCGAACAAAAAAGTGCTCAGGCGCCGGCATTCGAATTCTTTGAGCAGGAGCGGCCTGCCATTTCGCCCGCAGCCTGCGTAAAAGAATCGAAAGAGAATTTGATCGTCATGGTGGTCGATGACGAGCCGATCGTCGGGAGGCGTTTGAAGCCGGCCCTGCTCAAGTGCGGCTGCGAAGTCGAGGTTTTCGAGGACCCCGTGGAAGCCATGCGGAGATTCAACGAAAGAGACTTCGATATTGTCGTTACGGATCTCAGGATGGAAAATCTGGATGGCATTCGGGTGCTCGAACATGTGAAATCACGCTCGGAGAAGACGAAGGTCATCTTCATCACCGGGTATGCGACGGTTGAGAATGCGCGCGAGGCGCTGGTCAAGGGGGCATTCGATTTCATCGCGAAACCGTTTAAAATCAGCGACCTGAGACTTGCCATCCAGAAAGCGGCGCTGTCTATGGGATTGCAGATTCCGAGTACGGCTCTGGGGTAGAAGACAATGAATCTGCGGAAAGAGGATCGTAGATAGGAGGGGAAATCTTGTGGCGTCGGATCTAACGGGGACATCGAAGGAGGTCCGAGGCATCCTGCATGATTCCGCTGCGGGGAATCGGCTGAAGATCCTGATTCTGGACGATGAACCGATCGTGGGAAAGCGGTTGAAACAGGCTGTGTCAAAATTCGACGTGGATGTTGAAATCTTCGAAGATCCTGTAAAAGCGATGCAGCGGCTCGGGGAAATGGATTTCGATATCGTCGTAACCGATGTTCGTATGGAGGAGTTCAGCGGGATTCAACTGCTGGAATTTATCAAGAACCGGAAAAAAAAGGCGAAGGTGATCGTCATTACCGGGTATGCGACCGTCGAGGTGGCCCGCGAAGCCCTCCAGAAGGGAGCCTTCGACTTTATCGCCAAACCGTTTAAACCCGACGATCTGCGATTCGCGATCAACAAGGCCGCACTCTCCCTGGGGCATCCGGGAATTTTGCCTTCATTTCGGGGGATGAGATGATGCGCACCTTTTCCGACCAGGAACACGCTTTGATCGACAGGATGGAGACGACGGCGGAGCGCGCCTTGAAGGAGCGCCCGAGTTTTACCATCCGCTCCCGGATTTCGCTTGGCTTTATCCTGTGGTTCATCCTGAGCCTCGGGATCACCGCCGCCTCCTTTATCATCCTGACGAAAATCGAACACAAGCTCGAATTCATGGAGGCAGCAGGCAACTACATATTCGAAATCCAGCAGGCCCGGCGCTTCGAGAAAAATTATTTCCTCTACGGGACAAATCTCGACGATTCCGTCGAGCATGTCCGTCAGGCCCGGACGATTCTTGCGACAAACGGGGACAACATCTCGCGGGTCGTGGGACCCGAGGTTTTCAGGACCATGGTAGACCACATCGAAAGGTACGAAAAGCTGCTCTCCGATATCCGCAGAGGAGGGAATGAGATTTCAAGATCCGGAGCGTATTTCAAAGAGATCGAGGACGAACTGCGCATCCATGGAGCCGAGATGGTGACCGCCGCCGAAAGGCTGCTCGAAAAAGAGCGGCGTTCCGTCCACAAAATGATCTTCATGTCCAAGCGGGTTCCGATGTTTTTCCTGATCTTTCTCCTCCTTCTGATGATCTATCTTGCCAACTTTATTACAATGCAGATCCTGAGGCCTTTGAAAAACCTGATGGACGCCACCCGCCGGATCGCCGAAGGAGACGTTACGACCCCCATCCGGCCCACCCGGCGGTACCGCGACGAACTCACGGAGCTGTCCGTTGCAATGAACCGGATGATGCATCAGCTTTCGCGCCGGCAGGAGCAGCTGATCGTGGCCCATAAGCTCAAGGCGATCGGGACGTTGACGGCCGGTATCGCGCACGAGCTGAACAACCCGGTCAACAACATCATGCTGACCGCATCCATGCTTCAGGAAGACTATTCGACTCTGGCAGCGGATGAGCGGCTGGAAATGATCAACGATCTTGTGGAACAGGCCGAAAGATCCCGGCGCATCGTACGAAATCTGCTCGATTTCGCGCGGGAAAACGAAATCCATCCCTCCCTCGTCCAGCCCGAGGCGCTGATTAAGGAAACCCTGCAGTTGGTCGGCAACCAGCTAAAACTGTCTAAGGTGAAAGTCGACTTCTGCATTCCGGAAAATCTACCGCCCGTTTACGGGGATAAGCAGCAGTTGAGACAGGTTTTTCTGAATCTGATCCTCAACGCCATCGATGCCATGAGTCAGGGAGGAACGTTGAGCATCCTTCTATACAAAACCGAAGGAGACAACGATTTGAAAATCGATTTCAAGGACACGGGCTGCGGCATCCCCGAGCACGTGCTTCCGAACATCTTCGATCCCTTTTTTACCACCAAGGCAACATCGCGGGGAACCGGCTTGGGGCTGTCCGTATCCCTGGGAATCGTCCGCAAGCACGGGGGAGACATCCGGGTGACCAGCCGGGTCAACGAAGGATCCACCTTCTCCATACTGCTGCCGCAGGCGAAAGTTCCCGCAAGCCTCCCCGAAGAGCGAAAAAGCTCAGAAGACGGTGGACCGTGGACCGTGGACGGTGGGCGGCGCTCGTGTGAAACTTCAATATAGTGTTCAGTGTTCAGCGTTCAGCGTTCAGGAGTGTTCAGTTTCCAGTTTCGATCAAATGCCGAAAGCGGCACGGCTGGGCTGAATCGCCCCCGCGGGAAACGCTTGACGCATTCCCTCCGCTGATTTCATTTACTACTGAAGCACAAACCTCACCGTTTTCCTCTTTCCGGTTGTTTTACATGCTGCGTTTCTATAGAATGGGGTTTCAGAGCGATAGATAATGATGCCCGCCGCATCGGGAGGAGCCCGGATGGCAGAGCCAGCAAAGAAAAGAGCCACCTACGAAGATCTTTTCGCGATTCCGGAGCGCATGACCGGGGAAATCATCGACGGTGAGCTGATCGTCAGCCCCCGGCCGTCAAGGAAACATGTACTCACTTCAACCGTGCTCGGAGCCAAAATAACAGCACCGTACCATTTGGGGGAAGGAGGTGGACCCGGCGGCTGGATTATCCTCATCGAACCGGAAATCGGGCTCGGAAAGGACTTCCTGGTTCCGGATCTGGCAGGGTGGAAAAGAGAGCGGCTTCCTGCCTCCGAAGAGCACAACTGGATTTCGGTACGCCCGGACTGGATCTGCGAAGTTCTTTCCCCCGGCACTCTCCGCACGGACAGAGTTAAAAAAATGCGGATTTACGCCCAGCATGAAGTCCCCCATTTATGGCTCATCGACCCTATCGAAAAAACTCTGGAGGTATACAGGTTTCAAGCCGGAAGCTTCACGGTTGCAGGTGTCTATGCCGAAAACGACAAGGTAAAATCAGAGCCCTTCCCCGAAATAGAAATAGATCTTACCAGCCTCTGGTGGGAGCCATGAAGCAAATCGATGACGCCGGCCGCAGCCGGAGAAGATATTGCGACCCGGGAGCGCCCGTACCTTGACGAACCGACGAAAAACTAAGCGTAGTCCGTAACGATCGGCTCGACGGAAATTCTGACCTCCTTTACTCCGGGAATTTGTCCAACCATTTTTTCGATCCTGGGCTCGATTTTTTTTCTCCGGCTCAAAGGCGCCCTGAAGTAGACAAGAACTGTCCCGTTTTTCGCCGAAACCTTCACCGTCGGCTCCTCTTCCACCAGCAGCGCCTGGATCTGGGCGGATAGCACCAGGTCGTCTAAAATCGTTTGCGATGCGGAGGATGTCCGGAAGCAGGGGCGTTGAACCGAATGCAGAATGATATCGGTTGCATCTGCAACCGAAAGGGTGTCGATATGCAGAACCAGGTCGTAGAGCCCGGGGTCTGAGGTATCGATGCCGTACAGGTGGTATCCCCACTTTCGCCTCTCGCCGTCGTCTTTGGCCAGGATGAGCCGGGCTTCTTCGGCGGAGATGTTTTCCCGCTTTGTTTCTTCCAGGACCCGGTCTTCCATATTCGCGATGATCCGAACCTTCATGACGTGAGGGATGCTGCGCAGAAAATAATGGCCGGCGATGCCGTGATAGACGACATTGTCTTTCTGGACATGCTTTAAAAGCGCCGCTCGAATATAGGCGACATACTTTTCCTTCCCGTAGGTAAAGCGCTCCAGCACAGATGGCGCATCGTGAATCGCGCGGATCAATTTGAATTCGGGTGTATTGAACTGTTCGGAAGCCTCGATGAGGATGTCGCGGGAAATGCATTCGTACTGCAGCGCTTCAGACACTCTCTCCGCCACCTCTTTTCCCCGGCTGTACGAACCCCTGGAGATGGTGATGATCGACATTTGACTGCTCTTTTCGATGAATTGATTTCTCCGGCGGACATCCGATTTTCGATCAGGGAAAATCGGGTCGACCGGCCCATGTTTTCATAGCTGTAAGATGTCGCATTCCTTCAAAATTTGTCAAGCATTTTATTGAACCTCGTTCACAGCTCTATAAAAAGCCGGGTTCCGCTTTCGAAACCCATTTCCTCGGCCTTTATATCCAGGTGCAGCGTCGAAACCTGCTCCAGAGGCGGATACAGGAGCCGGCCGGCTTTGCGTGCGTCAACGGTTTTTACATACTTCTTGCAGTTGTCGCAGAGATCGACCCGCAGGCCCTCTTCTTCTTCGCTGTAGAAATAACGAAGCTTCCTGCTGTCCAAGTTGCTGCAAAACGGACAGCAAGCCCGTTTCACCGGCCATTGATGCCGGCAGAAGCCGCAGACCAGGCTCCGCGCACCTTCATCGGAGAGTATCGACAGGATCGGTGCACTGCCGCAGATGGGGCAGTATCCCTTCAACCATGGATCGTCCCGGTTCAAGTAGGCTGACAGATGATCGGCGCATGCCGATAGGGATGGCGCTAAACTGCTCAACGTGATGAAACCCAGAATCTGTTTGTCGATTTCAAGCTCAATGGCCATATTTTCAAACAGTGCCTCATCGCCGCCGAGCAGGGCGGCACAAAGCGTTACAGGCGCAACCGTCTTATTCACGGCATTTAACAGGGTTGCCGATGCGGCAGCAAGCTTCGCATCGTTTCCCGTAAGGGCCTTGCAAATGGTGAGAAAAAGCCTTGCCGTTTCCTCTTCATCGAAACGGAACTGCCTGATTTCGATAAGAGGGAATTTTTCAACGGCTTTTATGGAGAGCATTTCCGGCGAGATTTGGATCGGTTCGATTCGGAGGCGCGATCTGCTTTCCTCCTGGGCAACAAAGATTCGACCATAAACATCGAGCATCTCGGTATAAAGCGGCCTATTTTTTTTGACTGCTTCTACGGCTTTTTTAACTTGAGCTGAGGTTAAAGCGAGGTTTGAGAACATTGACTCTCCTTGCTTTGGGTTTACCGGGTTCCTCTTTCAAAAAGGGGAGAAGAATGACCTTCTCCCCATTGAGGTATGCCTGCTTGTCTCGGTCGGTTTCAGCCAAGGCGTGCGGCGATACGGGAAAACGGATTGAACATTTTTTTCAACGCCGCCTGCCGGGTCATTCCGTATTTTCCGGGGGAAGCCTCCGCATATCGATGATACCTGGTCGGGTCGAACCCCACCAGGTAGATGATTCGGACATCATGAGGATCCAGGAGCCGGGCCCGCGGGTATTTCTCTTTAACCGTTGTCAAACGCTTCTGGGCGAGCTCCAGGATTTCAGCCCGTTCTCCGAAGCTCGTGGCTCCTGTCGGACAGGCCTTTACGCAAGCCGGAAGGAGCCCGTTTTCCACCCTGTTGTTGCACATATCACATTTGGCCAACGTGCCATCGGCTGATTTGCGCGGTATGTTGTAGGAACAAGCCTCTTTGATTTCTTCCGCATTCAGCTCCCGCGTGTTGGACGTGTGAACCACCGCGCCGGTTGCGGTTCTGAAAATAGCCGTCGGTTCTCCGGCTGCCTGCTCGCAGGCCGGTTCCAGGCAGTGGCGGCATTGATCCGGAAAAAACAGCCATCTCAGCTTACCGTCGATGACCTCTTCACGCATGCGAACCAGCTTATACGTATAAAAGGAGAGATCGGCCGGGTTCTGGTAGGAACCCCGATTGACGGTTTCCTCTGCAGGAAGATCGTGCCATTGCTTGCAGGCTACCTGGCACCCTCTGCAGGCCGTGCAAAGTGTCGTGTCGATAAATAAAGACTTGCTCATCTCGATCACCTCCTTAAATTTTGGTCAGGTTGACCATGAAGGCCTTGGTCTCGGGTATGCGGGTGTTTGGGTCGCCGGCAGTGGGCGTTAACAGGTTTGCGCTCTCTTCTTTTTCGTTCTCCGGACGGAGCCAGCCGAAGTGATATGGGAACCCGACTTGGTGAACCACGAGATCTCCCATCTGAAAGGGCCTGATTCGTTTGGTGACGATCGCCGTACATTCCACACTCCCTCTTGCCGATACCGCCCTGACCCGTTCTCCGTTTTTGATCTTTCTTATGGCCGCCAGCTCCTCGCTGATTTCAACGAACATCCGGGGTTGCAGCTCGAGCAGCCATGGCTGTTGACGTGTCATGACCCCGGTCTGCCAGTGTTCGGTAACCCGGTAAGTGGTTGCGACATAGGGGTAGCGCGGATCACAGGTTGCATACAGATCGGCTTCAGTCCCGTAAACAGGGGCTATGGGATTGATCCGCTGCTTGTTCATGAAGTTCTCTTTCACCGGGCACTCAAGCGGTTCATAGTGTTCCGGGAAAGGTCCGTCCACCAGACCGGGGCCGAAAATGGCCGCATGGCCGTCGACTCTCATGATGAACGGGTATTTACCCTTTGGATTTGGCGATTCCAGACTGTCGAGGGGAGGGGCGGGGCCGTCCGGCACATCTCCAGTCCATTTATCGCCCATCCATCGGATGACCCATCTTTTCTCGTCTCTGGGCCGGCCGGCCGGGTCCACGGAGGCACGGTTGTACAGGATCCGGCGGTTTACCGGCCAGCACCAGGCAAAGCCGGGATAAAGGCCGATGTGATTGGGAGCATCTTCATTGTTCCTCCGGGCGGCCATGTTTCCCCCTTCGGTGTAGCTGGCGCAATAAATCCAGTTTCCGGAAGAGGTTGTGCCGTCGTTCTGCAGAAACACGAAACTTGGCACCTGGCTGCCCTTCCTGTAGGTCTTGCCGCCGATGGTTACATCCTCAAGAAAATAACCGTTGATTTCTTTGGCGGCCTTGTGCGGGTCATATTCACCATCAGTAAGATAATCCCATTTGAGATTTAGGATCGGTTCGGGGAATTTGCCTTCGTTTTGGTATGCTGATTTGATCTTATCCCCCAGTTCCATGATGATCCAGCCGTCCGGCATGCTGTTTCCGAGCGGCTTGGGCCCCTTGTAGCGCCACTGCATCCAACGGCCGCTGTTGGTGATGCTTCCCTCCTTTTCAACCGATACACAGGCAGGCAGCATGAACACCTCGGTCTTGATTTTGCCGGGGTCCATGCCGGGCCCGTGCCAGAATGAGCTGGTTTCCGAATCGAAGGGATTGACAGAGACCATCCAGTCCAGGTTTTTCAAGGCCTGTCGGTTTTTGCCGGCATTTGCGCCGCTGCAGGCAGGGTTTTGACCCCAGGCAAAAAAACCTTTGATGCCGCCCTGATACATCCGGTCGAAAAGATCGAGCCAGGAGTAGGGCTTCCCGGCATCCAATTTCGGCATCCAGTCGTATCCGAAATCGTTTTCCGGGGTGGCTTTTCCCCCGAAATAGGATTTGAGCAGGCTGACGATGTACTTAGGTTCGTTCTGCCACCAATTGACACTTAACGGATCGCTGCTCTTGGGTCTGCGCTTGAGATAGTCTGCCAGCGTCGGCCATGCGGTGCTGGGGGTGGAAAGGTATCCCGGCCAGATGTGATAAAGGAGAGCATGATCGGTTGAGCCCTGAACGTTGGACTCGCCTCTCAGGGCGTTTACGCCGCCTCCGGCCACCCCCATGTTGCCCAACAATAGCTGGATGATCGACATGATCCGGATGTTCTGGGTCCCGACGGTGTGCTGGGTCCAACCCATGGCATAGAGAATGGTTCCGGCCTTATCCCTGGCCCCGGTTTCTCCGTAAGCTTTATAGACTTCGATCAGATCTTTCTCCGAAGTGCCGGTGATCTTGGATACCAGCCGGGGTGTGTAGCGGGAGTAGTGGTCCTTTAGAAGCTGGAACACGCAGCGCTTGTCGTTTAAGGTGCGATCCATTTTCGGAAGCCCGTTTTCGCCTTTCTGGAATGCCCACTTGCTTTGATCATATCTGTGGCTTTTGGCTTCATACCCGGAGAAAAGACCGTCTTCGAACCGATAGGAGCTTTCCAACAGGAATCCGGCGTTTGTGTAAGCGGCAACGTATTCCTCGTCATAGAGTCTGTGATCGAGGATGTACTTGATCATACCGCCGAGGAAAGCGATGTCTGTCCCTGAGCGCAGAGGCGCATAGATGTCGGCCTTGGCCGAGGTTCTGGTGAACCGGGGGTCCACGCTGATCAGCTTAGCCCCCCTTTGCTGCGCCTCGGTCACATACTTGAACGAAATCGGATGGTTTTCAGCGGCATTGCTTCCCATGATCAAAATGCAGTCGCTGTTTTTGATGTCGATCCAGTGATTGGTCATTGCACCGCGTCCGAACGACTCTGCCAGAGCCGCAACCGTGGCGCTGTGTCAGATGCGGGCCTGATGTTCGATATATACCAGCCCCACGGCACGCAGCAGCGCCTGGTAGAGCCAGCATTCTTCGTTGTCCAGGGCCGCACTGCCGACCGAGGCAATGGCTTCGGTTCGATTGACTGCCTGGCCGCTGACGTTTTTGCTCTCAAAGGTAGCGTCCCGGGTGGCTTTCACTCTTTTGGCAATTTCAGTGAGCGCCCAGTCCCAGGAGACTTTTTGCCATCCCTTGCCGTAAGGAGGCCGGTACATCGGTTCGGTGATCCGGTTTTGATTTTCAACCATTTGGGTCAGGGCCGCTCCCTTGGGGCAGAGCGAACCCCGGTTGATCACATGATCCGGATCCCCTTCGATGTTGATGATCCGGCCGTCGCCCTTCATACTGGTATGCACAACGGCCCCGCAACCGACTGCACAATAGGGACAAATGGTGGTGGTTTCCTTGGCATACCGTGTCTTGAGCATCTGGGCATGGGCCTTGACCGGACGAAGGTCAAATCCCAGGCCGCTGGCTGCAAGACCGGCGGCCGATGCACCCGTGATCTGAATGAACTCCCGTCGGCTTACTTTCATAATCCCCCCCCTCCTTTTGGCTGTTTTTCAGGTCGACGATCCATGGCGCTTCGCATTGACACCCGTCAAATCAGGCCTTGCTACCGGAATACGCAACGACTCCTGGCAGACTCAAAAACCGGGATTCGTTCAACACCGATTTTCGCGCCGAACATGCTTATAAATATGGAGACTATCTCAAAAAATCCAGAAAGTGGTAAAATCCAGTATTATTAGCATCTTCCAGCAAT